>NZ_CP121661.1:300000-566092 GCF_029714365.1 Sinorhizobium terangae | reverse complement strand
CTTTCCCTCTTGGCGGCTCTCCGCCGGTTTTCCCGCGTTTGCCCGCCAAAGGTAGAGCACGATTCTCCCGAACCCGTCCAGAAGTTTAGGGTTACCAAAAGGTTAACGCCGCCGAAGATTCCTAGCGAACCAGCAAGCGGTTTTTCGGCTTTTTGTCTTCCTGCTCTGAGGGTTAGCTCAACACTGCGACCTTCCTGATCTCGGATTGTTCTCCTGTGAATCCTACAATCAAACCTAGCACAGGGCACCGCGCCAAGAGGTTCTTCGCGCAGGTTTGTGCCGACTCACCTCAAGCAAAACTTGTCGAACTCTACAACTGCCCAGCGATTCTGATCCGTGCTCAACTCCGCGAAGAATTTCAACGATGGAGAAAAGCATGCAGGTGATTGCGATTTCTGCACGCCCGGATTTTCGGGAGAAGCAACTGCTCGCGCAGCATCACAGACTCCGAGCGCGAGTCTTTTCTGATCGGCTAGGTTGGGAGGTCAGCGTCCGAGACGGCCAGGAATGTGACGCTTTTGATGGTCTTCAACCGACCTACATCCTCGCCGTTTCGAAGAGCAGCCAGTTGGCAGGATGCGCCAGGCTTCTGCCAGCCCTGGGCCCGACCATGGTGACGGATGTCTTTCCCTCGCTTCTCCCGGGCGGCGGGCTGAACGCTCATCCTTTGATGATCGAGAGCTCCCGCTTTTGCGTCGACACGACCCTCGCGGAGGGAAGGGGAGCCGGCTCGATCCATGAGGCAACCCTGACCATGTTCGCGGGCATCACCGAATGGTGCATGGCGAATGGCTACACCGAGATTGTCACGGTAACCGATCTACGATTCGAGCGGATCCTTGCGCGCGTTGGATGGTCGCTGCAGCGCTTGGCAGAACCCAGGAAGATAGGCGTGACGATGGCTGTAGCGGGCATATTGCCCGCCGATGCGAGCATATTTCAGAAGCTGCGTCCTTCCAATTACCGTTCGGAACTCACCCCTCTCGGCCAGGCAGCGTAAGGAGAAATCCGTGAGCCAGCTCCTCTCTCACCCCAGACTTGTTCGCAAACTTCAGGAGGCGCTCGGCGATCAGCTCTGTGGGGCACTGGATGACGCGAACGTCATCGAGATCATGCTCAATCCGGACGGGAAACTGTTCATTGAACGGCTCGGTCATGGCGTTGCGCCGGCCGGCGAAATGTCTTGCGCGGCCGCAGAAATGGTGATCGGAACGGTCGCCCATGCGTTGCAGTCCGAGGTCGACACGGAACGGCCGATCATTTCCGGCGAGCTGCCGATCGGCGGCCACCGGTTTGAAGGTCTCTTGCCTCCTGTCGTCGGCAAACCGGCATTCACCATTCGCCGCCGCGCATCGCGGCTGATACCGCTCGGCGAGTATGTGCACTCCGGAGTTATGACGGAGTATCAGGCGTCGACGATCCGCAGTGCAATCTCATCGCGCCTGAACGTTGTAATTTCCGGCGGGACTGGTTCGGGCAAAACGACGCTTGCGAACGCGGTGATCGGCGAGATCGTTAGGTCCGCGCCCGAAGACCGTCTCGTCATCCTCGAAGATACGGTGGAAATCCAATGCGCGGCCGACAACGCGGTCGTTCTGCGCACCAGCGATACTATAGACATGGCGCGGCTCTTGAAGAGCACGATGCGGCTTCGTCCCGACAGGATTGTCGTCGGCGAGGTTCGTGACGGCGCTGCGCTGACATTGCTCAAGGCGTGGAATACCGGCCATCCTGGAGGTGTCGCGACCATTCACTCGAACACCGCCATGTCGGCGCTCCGACGCCTCGAGCAACTGACTGCAGAGGCAAGCCAGCAGCCGATGCAAGAGGTCATCGGCGAAGCGGTCGACCTCATCGTATCCATCGAACGAACGCCGCGCGGACGACGCGTTCGCGACGTCATCCAGGTCGAGCGATTCGCGGGCGGCCAATACGACGTCGAGTCCGACCAACTAACCGAGGAGCAGGAGGCAAGTCGTGTCGCGTAAAGCCACAGTCACCGTTATCGCACTCCTTGCTGCTCCCATTGTGCTCGCGTCGTTTGCTCCCGCACTCGCCAGCTCAGGAGGCGGAGGTCTGCCCTGGGAAGGGCCGCTGCAACAAATTCAGGAATCGATCACCGGTCCCGTGGCGGGCGCCATTGCGCTTGCGGCGATGGCGATTGCCGGGGGCATGCTTATCTTCGGCGGAGAACTCAACGATTTTGCGCGACGGCTCGTCTATGTCGTCCTCGTCACCGGCATCCTGCTCGGTGCGACCCAAATCGTCGCCCTGTTCGGGGCGACCGGCGCGTCGATCGGCCTGACGGACGAGCAGACACACTCAATCGTGCCCAACGGAGAAGGGGAGGGGGCTTATGTCTGAGTCCTTGTCCGCCCTGCAGCGCAATCGCATTCATCGCGCTTTGTCCCGCCCAAACCTTCTGATGGGTGCGGATCGGGAGCTGGTGCTGCTCACCGGGCTTGCCGCCGTCATCCTGATCTTCGTCGTCCTGACGATCTATTCGGCGCTCTTCGGTATCGCCGTCTGGATCGTCATCATCGGGTTGCTTCGGATGATGGCGAAGTCCGACCCGCTGATGCGGCAGGTCTATATCAGGCACATTTCCTATAAGCCGTACTACAAGGCGACCAGTTCGCCTTGGCGGTATTGAGGAGGCGGTCGTGGTAGCTTTGCGACGCTTTCGAGCCACAGGCCCGTCCTTCGCCGATCTCGTCCCTTACGCCGGTCTTGTCGGCAATGGGGTACTGCTCTTGAAGGACGGAAGCCTCATGGCAGGCTGGTACTTCGCCGGCCCGGACTCCGAAAGTGCGACCGCCCTCGAACGCAACGAGCTGTCGCGGCAGATCAATGCGATCCTGTCGCGGCTTGGGAGCGGCTGGATGATTCAGGTCGAGGCCATCCGTTTTCCGACAATCGATTATCCCTCCGAGGATCGATGCCATTTCCCCGATCCAGTCACACGTGCGATCGACGCCGAGCGGCGCGCGCATTTTGAACGCGAGCAGGGGCATTTCGAGAGCAAGCACGCGCTGATCCTCACCTACCGGCCGCTCGAGTCCAAGAGGACAGCGCTCAGCAAATACATCTATTCGGACGAGGAAAGCCGGAAGAAATCCTATGCCGACACTGTCCTGTTCATGTTCAAGAACGCTGTCCGTGAGATCGAGCAGTATATGGCGAACTCGCTCTCGATCCGTCGCATGGAAACGCATGAGGTCAGCGAAAGGGAAGGGACACGAGTTGCCAGATACGACGAGCTGCTGCAGTTCGTTCGCTTCTGCATCACCGGGCACAGCCATCCGATCCGGCTTCCGGATGTCCCCATGTATCTCGATTGGATCGCGACCGCCGAGCTCGAACATGGCCTGACGCCGAAGATCGAGAACCGCTTTCTCGGCGTCGTCGCCATCGACGGTTTGCCAGCCGAAAGCTGGCCTGGAATCCTCAACAGCCTCGACCTGATGCCTCTCACCTATCGGTGGTCTTCGAGATTCATATTTCTCGATGCCGAAGAGGCGCGCCAGAAGCTCGAACGCACGCGCAAGAAGTGGCTACAGAAGGTCCGGCCGTTCTTCGACCAGCTGTTCCAGACGCAAAGCCGGTCGATCGATCAGGACGCCATGACCATGGTGACTGAGACCGAGGACGCAATTGCACATGCCTCGTCGCAATTGGTCGCCTACGGCTACTATACTCCGGTCATTGTCCTCTTCGATAACGATCGCGAGGCGCTCCAGGAAAAGGCGGAGGCAATCCGCCGGCTGATCCAGGCGGAAGGCTTTGGCGCTCGGATCGAAACGCTCAACGCCACCGACGCTTATCTCGGCAGCCTGCCCGGCAATTGGTATTCCAATATCCGCGAGCCGCTGATCAACACAAGCAATCTTGCAGACCTTATCCCTCTCAATGCCGTCTGGTCGGGAAACCCGGCCGCGCCGTGCCCGTTCTATCCGCCGAATTCGCCGCCGCTCATGCAGGTGGCGAGCGGCTCGACGCCGTTTCGCCTCAACCTGCATGTCGACGACGTCGGACATACCCTCGTTTTCGGTCCGACGGGCTCTGGCAAGTCGACTCTTTTGGCGTTGATCGCCGCGCAGTTTCGGCGCTACGAAAACGCCCAGATCTTCGCCTTCGACAAGGGCAACTCGCTGCTGCCGTTGACGCTGGCTGGCGACGGCGACCACTACGAGATTGGCGGGGACAATGAAGGGGAGGGGAGGGCGCTTGCTTTCTGCCCGCTCTCCGCACTCGGAAATGACGCTGACCGGGCCTGGGCAACGGAATGGATCGAGATGCTGGTCGCGCTACAAGGTGTCACCATCACGCCCGATCATCGCAACGCCATTTCCCGACAGGTCGAGCTTATGGCAAACGCTCGAGGACGATCGCTCTCGGATTTCGTGTCTGGTGTCCAGATGCGCGAGATCAAGGACGCGCTGCACCATTACACAGTCGACGGACCGATGGGCCAGTTGCTGGACGCAGAGCAGGATGGCCTTTCGCTCGGAGCCTTGCAGACCTTCGAGATCGAGCACCTCATGAACATGGGTGAGCGCAATCTCGTGCCTGTGCTGACCTATCTGTTCCGCCGCATCGAAAGGCGCCTCGACGGGTCGCCAAGCCTGATTGTGCTGGATGAAGCCTGGCTGATGCTGGGTCACCCCGTTTTTCGGGCCAAGATCCGCGAATGGCTGAAAGTGCTGCGCAAGGCGAACTGCGCTGTCGTTCTCGCAACACAATCGATCTCGGACGCGGAGCGCTCCGGGATCATCGACGTGCTGAAGGAATCCTGCCCAACGAAAATCTGCCTTCCAAACGGCGCTGCGCGAGAGCCGGGAACGCGGGAATTCTATGAGCGCATCGGCCTCAACGAGCGCCAGATCGATATTGTCGCGAGCGCGACGCCCAAACGCGAATATTACGCCACAACACCGGAGGGCCGGCGCCTGTTCGACATGGCGCTAGGCCCCGTCGCGCTGAGCTTTGTCGGGGCCTCCGGCAAGGACGAGCTGAAGCGCATTCGGGCGCTCAAATCCGAACACGGCCGCGACTGGCCGATCCACTGGCTGAATACGAGAGGAGTTCATGATGCCGCATCGCTGCTCAATTTCGAATAGATGGCTCACAGGCCTGACGGTCGTCGCCATTGGGATCGCCACAGTAGCGCCGGCGAAGGCTGGCACCGCCACCGGCGCGGCAACTGAATGGACGCAGGTTCTCAATAACGGCGAACTGGTGTCGCTCGTCGGTCAATCGGGCGAGCAAATCCAAAACCAGTTGACGCAGATCAGCCAGCTTACGCAGCAGATCGAAACGCAGCTGAACATCTACGAAAACCTGCTGCAGAACACGGCCACACTGCCGACGCACATGTGGGGGCAGGTCGAGAGTGATCTCAACCAACTCCGCGATATCGTCGACCAGGGTAGGAGCATCTCGTTTTCGATGGCCAATGCGGACGACGTGCTTCAACAGCGGTTTCAGAGCTATGCCGACCTCAAGACCGATCTGCCGAATGCAGCGAGCTTCTCGTCCGCGTATCAAACCTGGTCGGACACTAACCGCGACACGATCGCCAGCACGCTGAAGACGGCAAGCCTCACGGCCGATCAGTTCGACAGCGAGGAAAACACGATGTGGTCGCTGCGATCGATGTCCGAGACAGCGGACGGCCAGATGAAGGCCTTGCAGGTCGGGCATCAGATTGCCGCCCAACAAGTCGCGCAGATGCAGAAATTGCGCGGTCTCGTTTCACAGCAGATGACCATGATGGGGACTTGGCTTCAGACCGAGCAGACAGACAAGGACCTCGCGCAGGCGCGCCGGGAAAAGTTCTTCAGCGCGACGGCTCCTTCCACGTCCGGTGGCGAAAGGATGAAAGTCGAGTGGTGAACACCATGAGGCCAAACGAACTTCCTCCGCTCCGGATGGCACTGATTGTTACTGCTTTCGCGGCGTTCGCGGCGCAGCCCGCACTTGCCCAAGAGGGCTCGGTGCTGACTTCGCTTCAGAACCAGATCACGACTGCTGCCAAAGGATGGGAAACCACCGTCATGGATGCCGCAAAATCGTTGTTCTGGGTTCTTGCTACAATCGAGATCGGCATCGCCGGCGTCTGGCTTGCGCTGCAGGCAGCTTCTCTCGACAACTGGTTTGCAGAATTGGTCAGGCGGATCATGTTCGTCGGCTTCTTTGCCTTCGTACTGACGCAAGGTCCGACCTTTGCCAAGGCAGTCGTCGACAGCCTCTTCCAGATTGGCGCCGGAGGTGGGACAGCTTCGCCTGGCGATGTCTTCAACGCGGGCCTCGCTGTGGCAACCAAAATGTCGGAAAAGATCCAGTTTGGCCTCTTCGAGGACAACGCGCTCGCGATCTCGGCCGCGTTCGCAATGGTGGTCGTGGTCATCTCCTTCTCACTCGTCGCAGCGATTTTCGTGAGCGTGATGGTCGAGATGTATATCGGTCTGCTTGCTGGGATGATCATGCTCGGGCTTGGTGGTTCGTCCTACACCAAGGACTTCGCCACCCGCTATCTGGTCTACGCGTTCTCGGTCGGAATGAAGCTCATGGCGCTTGTCATGATCTCGCGGATCGGATCGGAGGTCCTGATCGGACTCGCGAACCAATCTGACATAGGCGACCAGTTTCAGACCGCCCTTGCGATCGCCGGCATTGCCGTCGTCGTATTCATCATCGCGGTCTACGTGCCGAACATAATGCAGGGTGTGGTGCAAGGCGCGTCGGTCTCCGGAGGAATGGAAGCAATCCGCCATGGTGGTCAAGCGGCGTCCTTTGCCGCTGGCGCCGGGTTCCTTGCAGCGGCTGCCGCTGGGGCGGGGTTCGCGGCGGGTCAAGCCTCCCGGGCCGCCGGTGCCTCGGTCATCGGATCCGCCTTCAGCGGCGTCGGCGCCGGCCTCGGCTCAGCCGGCAAGGCTGCCGGATCTGCGGCGAAGGAGAAGGCCATCGGCTCTCCCGGCGCCTATGCCGGCTCGCTCCTCGGGCTCGCGAACGCCAAGCTCGAGAAGAGCCGCAGTGGGCACAGCGCTCCAAAGCGGCCTCCCGAACGCAACGACTAACAGCATAGGGAAAGGCATGGACCGATGGCAGCGAACAGCGCTCCCGAGAATCCGTATCTAGCCGCCCGCCAGGAATGGTCGGAGCGATACGGCTCCTACGTCAAAGCCGCGGCAGCCTGGCGTCTTGTCGGGGTGCTCGGCCTGTTCATGGCCGTAATTGGCTTCAGTTACGCGATGTACCTCAGCACGCAGGTCAAGCTCGTGCCCTACATCATCGAGATCGACAAACTCGGAACGTCGGTGACAGCCGGTTTCCCAGAGCAGATCGAATATGCAGACGCCCGCGTGGTGCGCGCAACACTCGGAAACTTCGTAAGTAGCTTCCGCTCGATCACGCCGGACGCCGTGGTGCAAAAGCAGTACATCGACCGGACCTACGCGCTGCTACGCACGTCTGACCCGTCCACTGAGAAGATCAACGCCTGGTTCCGCGGCAACTCGCCGTTCGAGAAGGCGAAAACCTCGACGGTCGCCATAGAGGTCAACAATATCGTGGCGCTCTCCAACCAGACCTACCAGATCGACTGGACCGAATACGAGCGCGACCGCAAGGGCAAGGAAACCGGCACGCGCCGATTTCGGGGCATCGCGACGGTCACGCTGACGGCGCCGCAGGACGAGGCGACGATCCGCCTCAATCCGATCGGTCTTTATGTCCGGGATTTCGACTGGACGGCACAGCTTTAAGAGCAAGGGTTTTTTATGCACAGAACAGGATTGATCGCGGCCGCCGCCTGCATGGCCGGACTCGCCTTTGTGAGCATCGCTTACGCGCAAAACATGACGACGAATGAGGTGAAGGGAACGAACATTTCCCGCAAATGGCGGGACACGCCGGGCGTCGTCACCATTGGCCCTGATGGAAAGATCATATTCCTCTTCGGGGAAACCCAGCCCTCCGTCATCTGCTCACCGCTGCAGGTCTGCGATATCGAATTGCAAGGCGGCGAGATCGTTCGCGACGTCCTCGTGGGCGATACGGTTCGCTGGAAGGTGGAGCCTGCGACCTCGGGCGCCACCGGCGGACAGGCAATCCACCTGATCGTGAAACCCTCCGAATCCGGTCTTGTCACCTCGATGGTCGTCACGACCTCACGGCGAACCTACCATATTCAGCTCAAGTCTCATCCTAGCCAGTACATGGCTCGCATCGGTTTTGAATATCCCGAGGATGCCTCGACCAAGCTCGCTGACATCAACGCCCGTCTGGACATTGGCGGCATTCCCGGCACAGCGCCCGACAAGCTGAACTTCTCTTATTCGGTGAGCGGCAGTGCGCCATGGCGGCCGAAACGAGTCTATTCGGATGGCGTCAAGACCTACATCCAGTTCCCGAGGTCGATTTCCGGCCAGGATGCGCCAGTTCTTTTCGTCGTCTCCGGCGGGCAGAACCGCATCGTCAACTATCGGATGAAGAACGACATGATGATCGTCGACTACGCGATCGACAAGGCGATCCTCGTTTCCGGCGTCGGCTGGCGCCAGCAAAAAGTGACCATGCGGCGAGGAGGATGACCATGCGCACGCTGCTAATGGCCTTCATCGGTGCCACGCTTCTTTCCGGCTGCCAGACGGCCAGTGACGCACTGACGACCGACACCACGCCGCCCGTTGTTTCTGGACCAGCCGCGAGCGCCATCGCCGGGGACATAGCGAGCCGGCTTGCCGAGCAGATCGGCCCTGCCGGAACGGCAACGATCAAGATGGAGAATGACAATTCAGAGTTTGCGACCGCGCTCGAGGCTGCCCTGAAGGGTTGGGGCTACACGGTCATTACGGGCGGAAAGGCTGGAAAGGACGGCAAGCCGGTGGAGCTTGCCTATGCGATGGACGGCATCGACGGGCAGGTTCTCGCTCGCCTGACAACTCCTTCCATCGCAATCGGCCGCGCATATACGCTGACTGGGTCCGGTGCCACACCGGCAAGCCCGCTTTCGATCATGCAGCGCGATTAGGAAGAGGGACCATGGTGCAATCGCTCCAGCTCGGCGCGTCGCGTCCAGCCGAGGATCAGAACGGCATGCGCCGCCTCAATCGCCTGCCGATCATGCTCGCGATCGTCCTCATCGTACTGGTCTGCGGGATCGTCGTGATCGGCCTGTCATGGCGAGGGCTTTCATTCAACCGTGGCAACGATATCGACAGCGCTTCGAGCACGCCGGCGACGAACTTCGGTGACCAGCTCAAACGCGGCGTGACCGACGGCATCATCGGCGAGCCGGTTGATCGCGGGGCGTTTCAGCCGACGCCTGTCATCGAACAGAAGGTCGAGAAGGAAGAGCTCGTCGCCGAGCGCCGGCCAGTCGAGCACCAAGACCGTCGGCCGCGGATGGAGTCCGAGGAGGAATGGACGGCGCGTCTGAAACGAGAGCAGGATGAGCAATATATCCGTGAAGGGCAGCGCCAGCGAATGTCTCGGCTCCAGGCGCGCGCAACCGCGCTCAACTCGCCGCTGAAGGTGGATATCTCCGATGCTGAGAAGGCTCCAGCAAACACCAACGACACCGCTCGCCGGAACACAGACATAGCCACGAACAGCGCATCCGATCTTTACGCCGCTGCCATGAATTCAGGGTTGATCGGACAGAATGTCGATCCAAACGGCCAGACCCCGAAGGAGGACTTCTTCAACCAGGATATCAAGGACCTCGGTTATCTGCCGAACCAGGTCGTACCGCAAATATCGCCCTATGAGCTGAAGCGAGGCTCAGTCATTCCGGCAACCCTCGTCACCGGCCTCAATTCCGACCTGCCGGGGCGCATTGGCGCACAGGTCAGCCAAAACGTCTATGACAGCGCCACGGGCTATCGCCTGCTGATCCCGCAGGGCGCCAAGCTCTTCGGCCGCTACGATTCGAAGATCTCATTCGGCCAGAAGCGGGTTCTCGTCGTCTGGACTGATCTCATCTTTCCGAACGGATCGACACTGCAGATCGGCGGCATGACTGGCACCGACGCTGAAGGCTACG
This sequence comes from Sinorhizobium terangae, assembly GCF_029714365.1. Classification (NCBI taxonomy): domain Bacteria; kingdom Pseudomonadati; phylum Pseudomonadota; class Alphaproteobacteria; order Hyphomicrobiales; family Rhizobiaceae; genus Sinorhizobium; species Sinorhizobium terangae. Next base: position 556,044 of record NZ_CP121661.1, on the reverse strand, counting down.
GCGGGCTCAAGGACAAGGTGGATCGCCACCTCTGGCGGACATTCGGTTCGGCTGCATTGATCGCCCTTATCGGGACCGGAATCGATGTGTCCATGCCGGAAAGCTCGACGCTTGCGACGCAGGATACGGCGTCGGACGCGGCAAGGCGGAGTTTCGCGGAGAGTTTCGGCCGTGTGGCAGAACAGACCATCTCGAAAAACCTGAACGTCCAGCCGACGATCCGCATTCGGCCAGGCTACAAATTCAACGTTCTCGTCGATCAAGATATCATTTTTCCCGCATCTTTTCCGTCGCGCTAAGCAGCTCCTGCGCATGCTCCCCCGGACGGCGTGTTGATTCAATCTGTAAGCCAACGACTCAGTCATGCCTTGGTATATTCTTTCATTGAAGAGTCTCCTTTTAGAACGAGGCGGCTTGAGTGCCCGTTAAACGAGAGAGTACACCGTGCAACGGCCGTGGCCATGCTTCACGAAGCATGGCCACGGCCGTTCACTTGCCAAAGGATGGGTGCGGTGTTTCGCAGTCATGAGCCGAGAAGCGGCCACTGGCTGGCCGACCAACCATGGGATGAGCATCAAGTTGCGAGAGCTGGAGGCTCGCAGCTGCCCAAGAAGACAGGAGAAAAACGTGAACGGAGATCTTGGCTCTATCATCGACATGGCAGAAGCCGCGCACGATGAACGTATTATCAAAAGCGGTCTGAAAAGATTCGCGACCTCTTTTGGTTTTGAGCGTTTCGCTTATCTGCAAACAGAAGGCGCTAAACTCCGCACATTCAACTCCTACCCCGAGAAATGGCAGGATATTTACCTCGGGAGCCAATATTTCCGAATTGACCCAGCCGTGACGGAGGCCAAGCGTCGCATGGAAACGATTTCCTGGACAGCCTGTGACTGGCCAGCGCGTGGAACCTCCGAGCTCAAGCGCTTTCGAGAGCAAGCGATCGCATACGGCATTCGCAGCGGTGTGACGATTCCCGTCAATGGGAGTTACGGTTCCGCGGTGATGCTGACGTTTGCATCCTCAGAGAAGCAGGCTGACATCTCAAGATTTCAGGACCGGCAAAAAGCAATAGAGGCCGTCATGGCGATCCACTACCGCCTTAAGATCATAGCCGCAGCGACGATTGTGGCCCCGAAACGCCTCCTCTCGCCAAGAGAGGCGATGTGCCTCATGTGGGCGGCAAAGGGCAAAAATGTCCCAGAAACCGCAGATGTGACGGGAATCAATCCAAGGACGGTGCAGCACTACCTCGACAACGCGCGCCGAAAGCTTGATGCAGCAACCGTTCCGCAACTTGTCGCGATCGCTAAAGATCACGGTTTGGTTTGACCGTCACTCATCGCACAAGGGGACATCAGGGATATAGCCAAGCGCGTCGATGATTTCCGAAAGCTCTTCCTGCTGAGCTTCGGATTTCTTCTGACGCTCCAAGTACTGGTCTTGCAGACTTTTGAGTACGGCAGTGGAGACTGACCCGTCGTCAGTCGCGCGCGTCCAGTCCTCATAGACAACTTCGTCGGCGGCGAGAAGCCGGCGGTGTTCGAGGATCGCAGAGACCGCCAACGCCTCCAGTTCTGACGTTTGCATCGAACTGTAGAGGGCTCCTTTCTCCTTTCTCTCGTCGTTCGCCTCGGATGGGACAATATCGTTCATCCGCTTCTCCTCTCGCCGGTGAACCCGGCTTCGCGCGCAATATATTGGCTCATTTCGCTGCGCTGCCGTTTGGACCACGAAGAAAAGCTCGAACCCAAACGGGACTTTCTTGCTCGGTCACCCACAGGTACTCTGTTACCACAACGTTTGTAGAAGATACTCCGTGGTCGAATACTCATCAAGTCGCTGTTCTCTCGAACATGGAGATTCGAGAGGTGTTTGCGCGAAACCTGCGAGCAGCCCGGCAGGCCAACGGCCTGTCACAGGAAGAGCTTGCCCATCGCGCGCATGTCGATCGCACATACATCAGCTCACTTGAGCGCAGGGTTTACAATCCCAGCATCGACGTCGTGGACCGGTTGGCGACAGTCTTGGGCATGGAAGCGTCAGAATTGCTGAAGCGGTGACCGGACGAACATGCCAAGTCGACCATCGAGCTTGACAGATAGAATAGCGAACAGGCTTAAAAGCCGCGATCTTCCGCACATGAATATACGCAAACCCGTGGGGAGAAATTTCGCTCGTTTTGTCGCAACAGAGACTTACTTAGAAGGACGTAGAAGCCCGTTCGGGGTTTTAGCCGACAGTATAGCACTGGCCTGGAGCGTCGGCGGCGTAAACCGACAATCCTTACCCTATGAGCTGGCGCAAGCTCTCGGCGTGAGTCTCACCGAACTTCACATTGGATCCGTGCTCACCGGTTTGGAAAATCCTCGATGCCCTTGCAATTACATGGTCCACAGAATGGACAGCGGTGCTGCATGTAATTTCTCTCCGAAAGGCGTTACACGGTCATGATCGTGCAAGACCAGTCCTCTGACAAAACGATTGCCAACGGCTTCTTGCAACTGTCGCAATCCCCTAAAATCCTCAGCCTTCACTGTCGCTGATGCCTTGACCTCAATGCCGACGATGCGACCGCGCCGGTCCTCGATTACGACATCGACCTCGTCCTTATCCTTCGTCCTATAGTGCGAGAATGACAGACGACGCTCCGACCACGACGCCAATTTCAAAAGCTCGGAAACGACAAAGCTCTCGAGCAATGCTCCAAAGCGAGTTCTGTTTTCGCGCAAGACATCGGCTTCTTCCTCCCGCAGGCTCGCCAGCAGTCCTGTATCGAGAAAGTGCAATTTGGGTGTCTTTATCAACCGGCTCAAGCGATTGTTCGACCACGGCGTCAGCGTCCTGACCAGAAAAAGCCGCTCGAGTATGGCGACATATTTCTGAGCGGTCACACTGGACAGCCCCAGTGCGGCACCGAAACTGCTGTGGTTCACCAGTTGGCCGGCATGTTCCGCAAGGACATCCAACAATCGTGGCAGCCGATCGAGCTGGTCGATGTTGGCGATGTCTCGAACGTCCCGATCGAGAATCAGCGCGACATAGTCCTCCAACCAGGCAACGCGGCGGGCAGGAGTCGCCCTGCGCAAGACTTCCGGATAGCCACCGCGCAGTACGGTCTCCAGGAGGTCGTCACCAAATACAGTCCCATCACCGGTCTCAGGTTCCTCGCCAGCGAATAGCCGATCCAGCAATTGACCTGGAGTGGAACGGAGTTCGGACTGGGCGAAGGGCAGCAGGGGAACCACGGCCATGCGTCCTGCAAGCGAATCGGCAATCGCAGGGACAGTCGCCAGATTGGCAGAACCAGTGAGCAGAAATCTGCCGGGAGCGTCCTCACGGTCGACGCTTTCCTTGATGGCCAATATCAGTTCGGGAGCGCGCTGAACCTCATCGATTACGGCTCTGTTAAGACCCCGGATAAATCCGACCGGATCCGTTTTGGCGGCATTCAGGGCGCCGGCGTCGTCAAGGGTGACATAAGCGCGATCGGCGCCTGAGAACTGGCGGGCGAGAGTGGTCTTTCCAGCTTGCCGCGGGCCCGCTATCAGGACAACACGAGTATCGGCAAGCGCCGTCTCGATTACTGGACGAGCTTTACGACCGATCAGTGGTTTACGAAGCACGGTGTCTACCATGCGTCTATCTTTAGCCTGATCTCCGTCCGTTTTAAAGCGGCCGACCGACCAATTTTAACTGATAGGCCGTCCGAATTTGCCTTTTCGAACGAGGATCGGCCGGCGCGGTTTGCTCCAGATCGTCATTTCAGGGAGTTCTTTACGAAGCCGGCGCCGGTAGAATCTTACATTTTCGAGTCGTGTTTTAGATCGACACTGGCTTGAATGCGCGTAGAACGTGTTTAGACCTCGGTTCGCGACCGCGGCATGAGTGCCGACGATTGATGCAGCTTCGGCCAGCCGCATGGCTGCGTCCTCGCGTGAACGCCGTGACAATCGCGGCGAAATTGGAGCCCCTTTGGTTTAACAGGAAGGAGAAAGTCAGTGGACGAAGACTTTCGCTCTCTCATCGACATGGCGGAAGCTGCGCACGATGAACGTATGATCAAGTACGCAGTCAAGAGCTTCGCGCAGGCATGCGGATTCGAGCGTTTTGCCTATCTGGAAACCGAAGGCGCCGAGGTCCGGACCTTCAATTCCTATCCGAAGGCGTGGCAGGGCGTTTATCTCACCAGTCACTACGCTCGCCTGGATCCGGTTGTTACGGAGGCCAAGCGCCGCATGGACATGTTTGCCTGGACCGCCGACGACTGGCCGGATTGCGGGTCTTCCGACCTCAGGCGATTTCGCGACCAGGCGGTCGAACACGGCATTTATAGCGGCGTAACGATTCCCGTCGAAGGAAGTTATGGCTCGACGATGATGCTGACCTTGGCGTCATCGGAGCGGAAGGCGGATATTTCAAAACTGCAGAGCGGCCGAAAGGCAATGCAGGCGGTCATGGCCATCCATTACCGCTTGAAGATCATAGGCGCTACGACGCTCGTCGCGCCGAGGCGGATGCTTTCACCAAGGGAGGCCATGTGCCTCATGTGGGCGATAAAGGGAAGGAGCGCGCCGGATACCGCGATGCTAACGGGCATCAATGCGAGGACGGTGCAGCACTATCTGGACAGCGCGCGTCGAAAGTTCGACGCCAAGACTGTTCCCCAGCTTGTCGCGATTGCCAAGGACCGCGGACTGATCTGAGCATCAGTCTTCATCCTCTGGGCAACAGCAGGGACATACCCCAGCGCCTCGACGATTTCAGCGAGCTCTTCCTGCTGGGTTCTGCCGGGGCGAAATGTTCGTCCCACCGGCTTTGAAGAACTGCGCTCAAGACGGAGGGATCGAGCGCTGGCGCGAAGTCATTCTTCATCGGCAAGACGCCAATGTTCGAGGATTGCGGAAACGTTATGGATCTCAAAGAGGTCATGGCGATCAACCTGCGTCGATACGTCATGCCAAACACCTCACGCAGGAAGAATTGGCAGACCTCTCGGGGTTGAGCGCGCTATCGGAGCGATTGAACCAGCCGCGCTCGTGACAAAATCCGGCTGGCTTGCGCGCGAGCCAAGCAGATCTGATTTCCAATCGGGGGACATTCCCGGCTGTAGCGCGGGCATCGTCATTTGCCTCCGATCCTCGACAGGTCGATCCGCATCTCAGCCGAACCAAATTTGCTGACGTCGGGCGTTTCGGCGGTGGGATCTCCTGGGTGGCTGTCGCTGCCGTCGTCCTTGCCCGAAGGCGACACATTTCCCGTCCTGATGTTCCCTCCCGGATCAGGAGCGTGAAACACCCCCACACCCTCGAACTCGCCGGTTTTCCATGCGTAGACAGCATCCTTAAAGATCTGCGGGAAGACGTCGTCGTTCGGCGGATTGCCATACCACTTGCCAACGATCCTGAGGATCTTGGCGAACATCGCCGTGCCTTTGCGCAGGTTCTCGCAAGGCTCGACCAAATCCGGCTTCAGGTCGGCCGGATCCCCGACGCCCACACCAGCCGGAAACTGCGTCAGACCGACACGGACGACAGCCTTTCCGGCATATTGCCGCACCGCACGATAGCTATCGCTTCATCGGCCGACTTGGCCCCCGGCACAAGGATCAGCCGGCCTCCCGATCGGACGGTCACGGCGAGTGGGTCGGCCTAGCCCCCCGCCGTGACGAACTGCTCTACGATCGCCGGCTTGAGAGAGGGGTCGGCACAATCTTTGATCAGGGTAGCATCGCGCATGGGGGACTCCTCGGTATCAACTGTTGAAAGAAAAAACGAGCGGCTTGCCGAACAGCTTCGCCCACGCCGCGGTGCTGGCGCGCTGGATGGCGACGATTGATGTTCCTTTGGTCCACCAGCCGTTGCCGACCGCGACGATCAAGTCGGGATCGCCGAGCATCGATTGCAGTACCGGCCAGATGATCAGTTGCTCGTAGCAGATCAGCAGCGCGGCGCGGCCGGGGGCGAGAGCCACCACCGGATTTGCAAAGAAATGCGCGTTTGCGCCGGCGCTGTCGCCGAAGAGCAGCCTCCAGGGCTGCCACATAGAGCCTGGAACCGGCATCCGTTCCCGGTAGACAATCTGACTGCCCTCAAAGGAAATCGCGACGATGACATTGTCGTATCCGTCCGCGTCGACGATTACGGCACCCGCGAGAACCGTTGCATCTTGTCCCGCCAGCGAACGGGTCCAGAGGCGCTCAATTGTCGGCGTCCAAAAGCCCAAAGCGCTCTCGGGAAGGACAATGTATCGAGCACCGTCCGAGGCTCGTTCGGTCACCGTTGCAATCAGATCACGGTGGCGCAGCATGCTGGTGTTCCGTCCGAGCGAAGCACCTAGTTCGAGATCGACGCCCCGCCATGCTTCCGGTAGCTTCGGCTCGGTCCAGAATGCGGCGGACCAGAGCCAAAAGCCTGTGAGGGCAATGGCGACAGCCGGCCATAGGCGGGAAACGAGGCCCGCGAGGCCGGCTGTCGCCACAGCCAGTCCCCAGCATCCCCATGCTGGAAACAGCACGCCGGCGGCCGTGACGGGATGCCCCCAGCCGGTAATGCCGAAAGGGGGAATTGCCATCAGGACGGCCGCCAGAACATAGCGAGCCGGGCGATGGCCGGTATCCTTCGTCCACAACAGTGCATGCACCGTAACAAAGCTGGCGGAGGCGGCCAACCACAGTAGCAGACCGGGCCAGAGATCGGACGCATAGAAGGCTGCCACGCCTTGCGGCAGGCCGCGCGACGCTGACAGGAAGTATGCGGCAGACACGAGCGTTGCCGTGTGCCTCGTTCGCGCCAGCGACCAGAGGACGGGAAACCCGAGCGCCACCGGCAGCAGCAGTATGTGGCCGCTCCATGCCACCGTGCCGGCGATGACCGATGCGATTATGAGCAAAGTCGGTCCGAGGCAATCACGGTGCATAGGTCAGTACCTCCTGCGCCAGGCCGAGAATGCCGGAAGCAGGCACTGGCCCGAAGTAGCGGGAGTCGAACGAGCCGGCGAAAGCCGAATGCAGGAAGACCTGTCCGCGCGGGACGACACCGCTTGGGAAGGGCGTCAGCCGCCGATCTTTTCCGTCTCGCTGGGCGAGGCCGGAAGAAGGAATTTTTCGCTCGTCTACGCTTATGCTGGCGCCGATTTCAACATGCTGTCCGGCAACAGCAAGCACCGTCTTGATGAGCGGCGCGACACCGCCCCGGCAAAGACCGGAGCGGAGATATCCCCGCGCTCTCGCCTCCCTCATGCTGGCTGTGTCCGGCGGGCAGATGAACACCAGGTCGCCGACATCAGCCGGACGGTCGAGCGGAACAATGCGCCAGAGACCGAGCGGCTCGCTCGGCGTCAGATTGATCCGATAGCCGCCCGGGAAGCCAGTCAGTGAGACCAGTGCGATGGAAGCGGCAGAAATCGATAGAGTGATGGCGGATTGCCTTCGCCGTACGAACGCCCGCGGTCCTGTTCGAGTTGCAGCCGTCATTTGAGCGAGAGCCCCTGGCTCTTCGTTTGCCGCAGCGTTTCCGCCTGCTTCAATGCCTCGGTTGTGCGCTGATGTGCGGAAAGTTGCTGGACCGTCCGCATCGAGTTCCAGGCAGATTGCACTTCCGCCTTCTGCCCCGCCGACATGCCTGATGTCACGAACTGGAACGCCTGACCGTTCGTGTCCTTGGCGGCAAGTGGCAGGAAGATGCGTTCGCCGAAACGCTCCGACACGGCTCTCGCAAACCCTTCGAGTTCCGCTTTCACCATTTTGTCCGAGAGCGCGTATTCGAGACCTGCCGGAAGATCGTTGCGATCGATGGCGTCACGGACGTGTTCGAGTGTCTGCTTTGCCGCCGACGACAGCGCTGGGATGTCGAGGGAGAGCTTCAGACGGACGGTGCGCTCCTCAGCTTCATATTTGCGTTCGGCCTCCGTCCGCTGACGCAGATAGCGCTCCAGGTTTCGGGAGAGCGCAGGCGCATTGGTGACGGCCGTTTCTCGGCTCTGCTTGTCGGCGCGGCTGGCAAGAATCCCGGTCTTGCCGTTCAGCGCGCCAAAACTTTCCGGCTCGGAAGCGATCCTGGCGATGGTGGATTTCGCCGCGGCTTCGTCCTTGAGTATCGCATCGACATTGACTGTCTTGAAAGCCGCTTGCGGCTCAGCATAAACGAGATGGAATCGCGCCGAGACCTCCTCCCATTGCTTCTTCAAGCCGGGGTCGGCGGCAAGCCGGTCTTCGACATCCTGCTCCAGGGAATTTGGGAACGTGGTAATGCCTGATACCATCGGTTTTGACTCCTTGATGGTGTGCGACTGAAAGGTCCTGACCGTGGCGGCAGACAAACCAAGCTTGCCGGCGATCATCGCCAGACGTGCGCCGAGTTCGATGAGCTTCGATTTCTGCCGGACGGTCCAGTCGAGCCGATCGCGTACGACCGTGCGCGCGACGTTGACGAGGTGAAGGCCACGGGCCTCGGCGAAGCGAAGCGCCTGCCGGTAAAAGCTGCCGTGCACATAATCGAGCGTCGTTTCCTTGGCATTCTTCCGCGACAGGATCGGAATGAGGCCCCCTGCCTTGGCGACGGATAGACGGCCGTAATAGAGACCAAGGTCGTCGCGGTGACGGGTCATGGCGACGTAGCTGAGATGGCGATCGAGCGACAAGGACGCCAGCACCTTCACCCGGTCGACGGTGGCACCCTGGCTTTTGTGGATCGTGGTGGCATAGCCGTGATCGACGTGACTGTAGAACCGTTGTTCGACCGTGACCTGGCGGCGGTGTTCGCCTTCTCCGACTTCTGCAACGATACGCCCGGGCGCTGCGTTCACGACCTTCGCCAACATGCCGTTCTTGACACCGAGCGAACCCTCATTCTTCAGGAATACGATTTGGTCGCCGGCGGCGAATTTCCGGTCACCGTCTTCGGTCCCGAAGGCAAAACCATCGGCGACGATGCCGCGCTCGACGAGCTTTGCGCGCGCCATTTCGTTGAGCATCCGCACGTCGCGACGCAGATGGGCGAGGATCAGCGAAGATTTGCTTGGATCGTAGTCGCGGTTCCAATCGGCGATCAGCGCCCGCACCGCATCGGCCTTCAGCTCCGATCCGTTGACGTGGCCCTGCGCATGATAGGCCTCGACCGCATTGCGGACATTCCCGCGTGCAAGATCAAGGGAAGCGTCGCGCATCCACTGCTGGCGTTGGCGATAGATGGTTTCGAGCTCGGCATAACCGATGCGATCGGCAATGCCGCGGAAGGCCGCACCCGCTTCGATCGGCTGCAACTGTTCCGGATCGCCGATCAGCACGAGTTTGGCGCCGGCGTTGACCGCCGCTTCGACGAATAGCGCCATCTGCCTTGACGAGACCATGCCGGCTTCATCGAGTACGAAGACGGTCCTGTCATCGAGCTGGTTCCGGCCCTCCTTCCAGCGAAGCTCCCAGGACGACAGCGTGCGGGACAGTATGCCGGCTTCCCTCTGCAGACCCTCAGCGGCTTTGCCGGCGAGGGCGCCACCCAAGACGCGGTATCCGGCGGCCTCCCATGTTTCGCGAGCCGCCTTCATCATCGTCGTCTTGCCGGCGCCGGCACGGCCAATCACTGCGGCAATGCGCTCGCCGCCGGTAACGTGCGCGATTGCACTCGTCTGCTCCTCCGAGAGGCGGGAATGGCACGCGAACGTCGCATCCAACACCGCGTCCCGAACATCGTGGGACGATCGTTGAGACAGCCATAACGCCCGATTAGCCATCCGCGCTTCGAGCCGGATAAGCTCCCGCGTCGTGTACTTGGCCGGCGCTCGGGTTCCGCTCGAAAATTCGATCCGCTCGCGCTCGAGACGGAGCGTTTCTGGGCTCTGCAGGATCCTTGCCATCAGGCTCTGGAACAGGCCGGCATCGCCGATATAGCGGTGCAGGATCTTGGCGACGTCGCGTTCGTCGAAGACGCTCTTCTCGCGGGTGATCAGGTCGAGCACGATCTCCGGGCGGCGCTGGATGCGGCGGGCGTTTTCGGCTCGACGCTCCTCCTGCAGCTCCAGCCGTTCCAGCGAAATGTCCCGGTCCTCTTCCGCTGACTTCCGTTCGATCGCCTTGGCGCCGACGCCGAGATGAATGGTCGGCGCGAGCTCGATACCCTGCCTTTCGAAGGAACGGCCGTCGACGCGGATGTCGAGACCGGCGAGCGCGAGATGCTTGTTCTGGCAGGCGAACCAGCCGTCGCGAAAGGCGTTGAAGTCATCGGCGCTGCCGGCCCAAAGCTCATAGACAATCTTGCCGGCATCGTTGCGGATCGGATTGCCGTCCGGCCCGACGACGGCAACCTTCTTGGCGCCGAATCCATCTTCAGTCAGCGGCCTGAGCGTCGTCATCAGATGCACATGTGGATTGTCGGGCGCGTCGTGGTAGACCCAGTCGGCAACCATGCCGTTCGAGGTGATGTGCCGCTCGACGAAATCCCGCATCAGCGCGATGCTCTGCTCGGTCGAGAGTTCGATCGGCAGAGCGATGGTGATGTCCTTGGCAAGCTGCGCGTCGGACCGTTTCTCGAAAACCTCGACTTTGTTCCAGAACGCTTCGGATGCGCCTGAGACCGAGTGATCGGCAATCATCGCCCGCAGCCATTGCGGCGCATCGGCCGGGATGACGAACTCCTCGTGAAGCAGGCCCTGCTTGGCGCGATAGTCGATCGTCCGCGCTTCCCGCTCGTAGTCCATCTTCGCGCAGTGCCGATAGGCCGCAGACAGCACGGCGCTGCGGCCGGAGCCGCGGGCAACGATGCTGACGGAAAAATGAGGGACGGCCACGGCGGAATTCTTTCCCGGTTGTGAGCGAAATCGGTTCGACCGCGACATCGGCCCCGCCAGGCGCTTTCAAGAAGAACGTCGCGCCAGCGACGTATAATTGCGCCCTTGGATGCCGCTCTCATCGAGCGGCCGGGATCATTCACCAAAGCATCGCCCTTGGCGATTGTAGGATTCACAGTAGTGCGTTCCGCACTCACCCTCCGGAAGATTGGATCCGAAAGACAAGCTTTCGCACCCAAAGGAGACGGTCGGAATGAAGAAACCCTCCTCGAAGATCCGCGACGAAATCGCCAAGCTCCAGGAGCAGCTCAAGCTGGCCGAGACCCGCGAGGCCGAGCGCATCGGCCGGATCGCACTGAAGGCCGGACTTGGCGAGATCGAAGTCGAGGAGACGAAGCTCCAGGGGGCGTTCGAGGATCTGGCGAAGCGGTTTCGCGGAGGCGAGGCCCCATCGACCGGAGGAAAAAGGGGAGGCGGCGACGGCGAGAGCAATCCGCCCGCCACGCAGGACGCGTCTGGCGCGGCTCAGGGCGGGACTCGCGAGGCTTGAGCGGATGCGAAGAACCACGACATCCGACGCCCGCAAGAAGGACACGCGGGAGAAAATTGAGCTCGGCGGTCTGATCGTCAAGGCGGGGCTGCGCTATGAGAAGCGGGCGCTGCTACTCGGGCTCCTCATCGATGCAAACCGACGGCTGAAGGGAGACGAGCACGAGCGCTCGCGGCTCAGCGCGATCGGTGCAGAGGCTTTTGGTGAGACCGATGACTAGGATCGTGCTGTTCCTCGCGCCCTGCGCTCTGATGCTTCTTGTCATCATCGGTATGACGGGGACCGAAAACTGGCTGCCCGTTTTCGGAAAATCGGAGGCCGCGCAGCAGACACTCGGCCGCGCCGGCATCGCTCTGCCCTATCTCGTCGCGGCACTGCTCGGCATCGTCTTCATGTTCGCCAGCGCCGGCTCGGCGAGGATCAGAACGGCAGGATGGGGCGTCCTCGCCGGAGCGACAGCGACGATCCTGATCGCTGCAATGCGCGAATTCGTCAGGTTGTCCGCATTCGCTGGACAGGTTCCGGGGGGAAAGTCCATCTTCTCCTATGTCGATCCGGCGACGACGATCGGCGTCTGCGCGGCGCTGATGTCGGCGCTCTTCGGCTTGCGGGTGGTGATCGCCGGCAACGCGGCCTTCGCCAAAGCCGAACCGAAGCGTATCTATGGAAAGCGGGCACTGTACGGCGAGGCTGAGTGGATGAAACTACCGGAAGCGGAAAAGCTGTTTCCGGAGCGTGGCGGCATCGTGATCGGCGAGCGCTACTGCGTCGACAAGGATAGCGTGGCGGCACAGTCGTTTCGCGCCGACAGCGCCGAGACGTGGGGCGCCGGCGGCAAGGCGCCGCTTCTATGTTTCGACGGCTCGTTCGGCCCGTCGCACGGCATCGTCTTCGCAGGCTCCGGCGGCTTCAAGACGACGTCTGTCACGATCCCGACCGCGCTCAAATGGGGCGGCGCCCTTGTCGTCCTCGATCCTTCGAACGAGGTCGCGCCTATGGTCTCAAAACACCGAGGCGGTGCCAACCGCGACGTCTTCGTCCTCGACCCGAAGAACTCGGAAATCGGCTTCAACGCGCTCGACTGGATCGGGCGTTTCGGCGGAACCAAGGAGGAGGATATTGCTTCGGTTGCCTCGTGGATCATGAGCGACAGCGGCGGCGCGCGTGGCGTGCGCGACGACTTCTTCCGCGCCTCGGCTCTGCAGTTGCTGACGGCACTCATCGCCGACGTTTGCCTCTCCGGTCACACCAGGGAGCCCGAGCAGACGCTGCGCCAGGTGCGCAAGAACCTCTCCGAGCCGGAACCCAAGCTGCGCGAACGCCTCCAGTCGATCTACCACAATTCGAACTCGGACTTCGTGAAGGAAAACGTTGCGGCCTTCGTGAACATGACCCCCGAAACCTTCTCGGGCGTCTACGCCAATGCGGTGAAGGAAACGCACTGGCTTTCCTACCTGAACTACGCGGCGCTGGTTTCTGGAACGACGTTCACGACAAGCGATATTGCTGAAGGAAACACAGACGTCTTCATCAACATCGATCTCAAGACATTGGAGACCCATGCCGGCCTGGCACGCGTCATCATCGGCTCGTTCCTGAACGCAATCTACAACCGCAATGGCGAGATGGAGGGCAGGGCGCTCTTCCTCCTCGATGAGGTGGCGCGCCTCGGTTACATGCGGATCCTCGAGACCGCCCGAGATGCCGGCCGCAAGTACGGGATCATGCTCACCATGATCTATCAGTCGATCGGGCAGATGCGCGAGACCTATGGCGGGCGGGACGCAGCCAGCAAGTGGTTCGAGAGCGCGAGCTGGATTTCCTTCGCCGCGATCAACGATCCGGAAACGGCCGATTATATTTCCCGACGCTGCGGCATGACCACGGTCGAGATCGATCAGGTCAGCCGCAGTTTCCAGTCCAAGGGTTCTTCGCGCACACGCTCGAAGCAGTTGGCCGCGCGACCATTGATCCAGCCACATGAAGTTCTTCGTATGCGGGCTGACGAGCAGATCGTGTTCACCGCCGGAAATGCACCGCTCAGATGCGGGCGCGCGATCTGGTTTCGGCGTGAGGACATGAAGGCGTGCGTAAAGCTGAATGTGTTATTCCGGGCCAGCGCCGAGAAGCGGTGAAGTCTTACGTCGCGTCCGCGGGAGCTTCCTGCAGCAGCCCGTCATAGACTTCGAGCAGCGCATTTGTGATCGCCTGGCCCAAAGCGTTGCCGGCAGCACGGACATCATCCTCCGTGCCGTCACGTGCCGCCTTGGCAAGGTCGAAGCCTTGCTCGCCGACAATCTGCTTGGCAACTTCAATCGCCCAGAGCCCAAAGTCGCCACGGCTTCCGATTTGGACCGTCTCTTCCATCATGACCTTCGAATGTCTTTCATGCGCCATTACATCCTTGCAGAGATAAATGCCAGTGCATAAGCGTTGCCGCAGGGGCTGAATACAGCCTCGTGCCGCTGTTTCAAGGAGCTCCAAAAAGCGTGTGGGGTGGCGCCAGCTGCCGGAAAGATCCGTCGCCGGTCAGCAAGCTGTGGAAAATGAATATGATTGTCTGGATCGCGCACCCGCCGAGCCGTGACAATGGAGCGATCCGGTGGAAATGTTTCCGCGGACATAATGAGGGTTCTATCATGACCACCACCAATGAAATCGCCGACAAGATCGCAACCGACTACGGTCTGACGAAGGCGCAGAGCAAGACCATAGTCGAGGCTGTTTTCGCGGCTGTTGCTGCTGCAGCAACGTCGGGCGCCGAGACTTCAATCCCCCAGTTTGGGAAGTTCAAGGTCAAGGAAACGCCGGAGCGCGATGCGCGTAATCCCGCAACCGGCGCGACGATCAAGGTGGCTGCCGCGAAGAAGTTGACCTTTCAGCCGGCAAAGGCGCTCAAGGACGCGATGAACAAGTAATCCGCGTCTGTGAGAGAAAAGGCACGGCTCTACCAATAAACCGGGTCGTCTCCGGAGCGCGAGGAGGCGGCCGACATCGGTCGGGAATCGTTACCGACTAGAGTATCTGGTAAAGGTCTCACCTCAGGCCTGGCGAACGTCTCTGAGGCCGACGAGGAAGCTCGTGAGCGACCTGGGGTCAGTTGTTGATCACTGATCCGACCGCCGCTATCGAAAGAGCATACAATGGCTTTGACATTTGCAGGCGTTGTTCTCGACCTGGACGGGCTGCTTTTGGACACCGAGCGCCTGCAGGCGCAAACAGGTCCCGAGGTCCTGCGAGAATTCGGCTACGCTGTTGAGCAGGGTTTCTTTCATCGGCTTGTCGGGCTTGACCATGATGAAGCCACCCGCCTTATCAACCATGAACTCGGTGCGTATCTCGACAGTGTTGCGTTGGAGGAGGCGTGGAACGGGATCATCGATCGCCACATGCAGGACGAGATGCCGCTTCGACCAGGCGTTCACAGGTTCTTCGATGCCCTCGACGCCCATGGCCTTCCTCGCTCGATTGCGACGAACAGTGTGACGGCGAAAGCGGAGTGGAAGCTCAGGCGAGCGGGTCTCTTCGATCGGGTCAATGCTGTGGTTGGGGTCGATCAGGTCAGCCGAGGAAAGCCGGCGCCCCATGTATATATCGAGGGCGCCCACCGGCTGGGCCTTTCCCCCGAGCTTTGTGTCGCGCTTGATGACAGTGATCTTGGCGTACGCTCAGCGATCGCCGCGGGAATATCGACGGTCATCCAGGTGCCTGACATGACGCCGAGCCGGGAACGGCTCGCTCACCATCAGGTCGACTCTCTTGATGACGCGCTGTGTCTCCTGGGACTGGGCGATAAACCAGGAGATTCAGCAACGGGACGTCATGGGAAGTGACTTCACGACCGGCCAGACGATCCGCATAGATGGCGGCCAGAACTTGATCTAGGCCCAACTGTTCAGGCGCCAACTCATCACCGTTGTGAATCGATCACTGACGACCGATTCATAAGTGTCGTTGGACGCCGGCGGGAAAATCTCCGATTCTGTCGGTATGATCGCGCAGCCCTATCAGCTCTACGTCGAACGAACGGACACCTCGAAGAACATGGCCCGTTATTATGCCATGTCGATTGAGCCGACTTTGTTCGGCGATGCCTGTTTGACGCGGCGGTGGGGGCGCATCGGTGCCTCGGGTCAGCAAATGATCCATCATTTCGACCGGGAAGAAGATGCGGTGCAGCTGTTTCTCCATCTACTCAGGCAGAAACGAAAACGCGGCTATCGTCCGCGAGCTTCCGTGCCGAAATAATTAATGGCCCGCCGAAGCGGGCCGCGAAAGCGCATCATCGGCGCCGCCTCCAGTCGGTCTCGAAGGACACTTCGATCTCGACAAACAGCGGGATCTTGATGGGCACGTCTAGGCCGAGCTTTCCCCTGCGGAACAAGTGGCTGATCACCTTGCCGAGGACGTGAAGCCGGCGCCCGGTGGCAGCGAGGAATTGAGCGAGCTGTTGCGTGATGGATCTCCTTTCGAAATGCGGTCATCGAGGGATTGGCTGCACACCGGAGGAGGGATGCACCCGAAAGGCCGAGATGACGTGAAGGACCTGGCGCTGCCTGAATTCTGGCTCCGCGAGGAGCCGCAACGCGGCGGGGAAAATTCTGGCGGTGGCAGGTTGCGTCGTGACGAAAGGGCTGAAACATCCCCGATGCAGATGACAGCAGCGTCAAAAGGAGAGGCGCAACCGATCGCTATCACTGCGACCGCGGCTACTCGACTTGGCATTGTAATCGGATACGTCAATGCTCGGCGCCATCGACCCCAGGTGTATGGGCGAGTGTGTTGGCCCGAGAGTGCGTGTGTAATCCGCGACCGAGACCGCACCGCGAGGACCCCGATCAGGATCCCGCCCATCGAGCGCCGACGGCGCGCGCCGCATGTACGACAATCCCGGTTTCCCGCGTAATATCCTTGATGATCGGTGCCAATGAGCCGAGCTCTTCCTCGGTAAGCGTGACCAGCTCCGGGTAGTCGAGGTCGGTACCGCTATAGTCTGCCGTCAGAGCGTTTATCCAGCTGCCGCCATTGATGCGGTACTCATGGGTGTGGAAATCGATCTCGAGATCGTCCATGAGATTGATGGCAAAACGCCCGAAAATCTCGGTTTCGCCTTCCAACTGATATTTGGCGAACTCGTCCTCTCCGGTGAGAACGTTCCGCTCCAATGCCATGATAGTCCGGACGCGAGCAGTTGCCGCCTGAAGCCCTTCGATCAGTCGGTCATGGAGCTCTCGCGAGACGTCGGTATCGCAGCCGAAGCGGTTTGCGAGAACGAGGAGCCGGAAACCGGAAAGCCTGGCGAGGATGGTAAGGTCCTGATCCGTTGTCATATGTGATCTCCTTCATCTTGATGACCGAGATCGGCCACTCCGTGGCAAAGAGGGGTCAAGGATCGCGGAACGCGACTTGCAAGCGGGGGAACCTACTTTTCTGAAGCACAGTGCAACGCGGCGGCAGAAAAACTGGGGGAGACCGCGCCGTCCTTGACGCCGGATTTGCTGGAGTAAAATAGGAGGTCAGAGAAAGAGCCCCGCGAACTTGAAGGGGACGCGACCGCTTCCCGGCGCGAGCCGGCGGGGAGTGTCGAGAGGTGAAACCCCTGACAGGCGGGGGGCCGCTCGATCCGGCTGGCCAGGCGCACGGACATGGAGATAAGCCTCCGTCAGAACGGAGGCTCGGCGCTGACACGGCCGTCCTGCTCGGCCGAGATCACCTCGCGTTCAGCCCGGGCGAGTTCAAGTTCGGCCTCGATCTGCCGACGCGCGTCAGCGTCGACGGCGTTACGCAGCTCCAGCCGTTATCCTGACAGTCAAATGAAAAGTTGAATCTCAGTGGCGGAAAAATCGAGAGGGGTAAGTCCTCTCGTTTCGTCGCCGACCTCATTCGAGGTCAGCGGCGAAGGCTTGGATGTCACGCGCGAACTGCTCGGCCGCAGCTTGCTCCTGCGCAATCAAGGCCGCCAGTTCGGCTTCGGCCGCGGCGCGTTCTTCCTTGGTGAAATAGCAGCTCCGAAGCTCGGCGCGTAATTCGTTGATTTGATCGATAGTGGTCATGTTGATCGTCTCCTTTTGATGACGTCAACGAGGCCACGTGCGCACGAAGCGTGTGTCAGGGATCGCGGAACGCGACCGGCAGCGCCGGCGAGTGGGGTGCCGGTTTTGTCGGAGCGAAGGGAACCGGAGCGGAGATAAAACCGGGGGCCCACGCTCGTCCTTGACGCGGGCTGAGCAGCCGTAGAATGGGACGGCAGAAAGAAGAGAACCCGCGACCCCGACCAGGGGGCGCGACCGTATTTCTAGGAGGTCAGCCGCACATTACCTCGATATCGGATAAGATCTTCTCGATCCGTTGCAGGTCTTTGCCCACGGCAAGCCGCTGCAGTTCCGACAGCCTCTTTTCCTTGAGGATTGCCCTGGCGTTCTCCGCGGCATCCGCCCATGCGGGACGATGGCGCGTTGTGATGCAGGCGTTCGGGCATCGGGACGGTTCGCACAACGAGATCATCGGAGCGATCTGGTCGCCTGAGGCGGCGTGGCGGAGACAGACAGCGGTGGCAGGGTCGAAGAAGCAGTCGGCCAGCACGCCGACGTGGAGTGTTCGTGCCGTGTCCGCCAGCAGGACGCGGAGGCGACCACGGTCGGCGATGATGCCTGGAAGCGGTTGAAGCTCGGCCGCTGCGGCGTCCAGCGATCTGCCGATCCGCCCTGCAGCAGGGCCGAAGAGACCTGCTCCGAGTTGCCGTTCATCGAAATAGGTGAGTATGTCGTCCATCTGCCCGAGACGACGTTCCGTCTCGACTTCGGCACGGAAGCCTGAGCGGCTCGAACCCGCATAACCTTCAAAGGCCGCGACGGAGACGTGTTTGTATTGGATCATGCCGGCAATCGTTCCGAAGGGCCGATTGGCGATGTGCCAGGCAATCGTCCGGCGAAACTGACGTGTCGTCAGTTGCCACGGGCGCCCATTGGGGCCGGCCGGAACGACCGGCTCGCCTGCGGTTCCGAAGCGTTCATTCAGATGATCGCGAAACTGGTTCAGTCGGGTCACGATGTCTGTCGAGAGAGTATGCTTGCGTGCCCGTGCAATAAAGAGAACCGGCCAGAGCGTCTCAGTACCGCGGCGTTCGACGGATCGCATGATGAGCTGTTCGAGCACCGCGATCGCGGCCGCGACGGGCGCAATGGTAATCCACTCGGCCTCGTCGCCACGCGTTTCCTTCCCCTTATAGGCAACTGACCTTACTCGATGCCTGTCGATCAGGCCGTCCTCGGTGCGGGTGACAGAGAGGCAGCCGGGCCGCATGGCCTGGACCTCGCTGTCGCGCATGCCGGTCAGATAGGAGCAGACGATATAACAGGCGGCCTGCAGCATCCGCTCCTCCACCGCGAGTGCTCTTGCGTCGAACCGGGCCCGCCAGGGATTGCCGGTGTCGGGATCGATAGAAATCGGCGTATCCATTCCGCCGACCTCGGTCCCGAGCTCGTGGACCGCAGCTTCGACGATCTGGCGGGCACCATCGCCGGGGCGTTCATCGAGAGGTCGCCGAAGGTTGGCATCGGCGCCGGCATGCAGATAGATGAGCTGCCAGTTCAAGGGCGGCTCCGATCCGGCTGATGAAAATCGTCCGCCGATCCTGACCGGCCAGGCGGGGACACCACGGCCCTGCTTGCGGCGTTCGTCGAGGTAGGCAATCAGGCGGGCTTTGCGGCGGGCCCGCCGTTCATTGCGATGTGCCAGCGCGTCTTCGGCGATCAACATCGCGTGATGCTCTTCGAGCATTCGCAGTTCGTTGCGCGCGGCGAGAATGTCGGGTGCGAACACTGTGACGTATTTGAGCGACCAGGCAAGAAGGGGCCGGATGATGTCCTCGGGGATACGGGGCGTCCGGTTCTCCTCGACGGAGAAACGATAACCCGCAACCTCGGCGGGCCTGCGACCGTGCCATGGCTCGAAGGACAGCTTCGCCACGGATAGGTGGTTACGGAAGGCATAGAGGTCGAAAACGATCCCCAACCACTGCGTGACGATGATCGGCCGCCGTCCGTCGCGGAGAGATTTGGCGAAGCGGTCGAGCAACGCCTGATCAACATGGCGCAGATCACAGACTCCGCGATCGTCCTTGACGAAATTGAAAAAGTTCAGAGCGAAACGAAAGAGGCGGCGCACGCTCACCGGAGGCGCACGCATTTTGTAGCCAGGCAGGTCCGTGTTCAGACGCACGTAGAGATAGTCGCGAATGGCCGCCGCAATGTCTGGGTCGTCAATGGAATCAAAGTCCACCCTGGTATCGGAGCGGCGCGCATTCTCCCGAAAAACCGCAGGTCCCAAATCCCATCGAGCATCGCTATATCGCGACAGAGAGGACCTGTCGAAGCCAGCATGCAGCGGCGCTGTTGCCAGCACCGGGCGATCGTCCGCGACCGCGGTGGCGGCGTAAGGGGAACGTGCGGTCTTCAAAGTAACGCCTCCGGCGGCAGGTAGACTGAAACCGGCTCGTGCGCGAGCAGACTACGAGCTTCGGCAACCGTCACCGCAGAAAAGGCCGGCAAGATCTGCCTGGTGATGCGGGCATGCGCGGCCGCGAACTTCATCGCCCAGTGATTGGCGGAAAGCGAACGGCGCTGATCTTCGAGGAACCCAAGGAAGGATAGGATGGCGGGGAGCTTGCGGGCGGTGATGACCGCGTTCGGACACTCGAGGCAGCCCCAGAACGGCAGAGAGCAAGGCGATCCGGGTTCGCCATGGGGGCTGGAAAAGAAACCGCCGCAGCTGGCCAGCCAGATATCCTGTTCTCCATCGAGCAGAGAAATCGGGTCACTTCCCGCCGGAGCGGCGGCTGAGGCAGTGACCGGATCGCTCCGCCAGGCATCCTCCTTCTCTGGTGTCAGAATGATCGGCGACAAGGCCGATGCGACCGCCTCGGTGAAGGCATCGGCGATGACGGTCTCGTGTAGGGGGCGCAGTGCCGGAACATCAGCGTAGTGCCGCGCAGCCACCTCCCGCGTATGACCGACGGCAAAGCGCGTCATGTGCCCTTCGGTCTTCAAATACCAGAGCGCCTTGTGCGTCTTGCGAAGGTGTGAAAGCGCCAGATGGAGCGGGTGCCCATCGTCATCGAGAATATTGTGCTTTGTCGTCCACCCATCGATGAGATGCTGCGGATGCTTTAGCCCGGATTTTAGTCCACCGGATCCGTAATGCAGCCAAAGGCAGTCGCTTGGCCGGTGTCGACGGGCAGTTGCCGTCATGGCGACGATTTGGCGGATGAGGCCACCTGGCGTGCGTGGACTGCCGTCGCGCACCCGAAGCGTCTTGTACTCAGCGCCACGGGCTCGGCGTTTGATATAGGCAATCTCCACCGTTCCGTTTGCCGAGTTCTGGAGACAATCGACGGTCAAGGTTTTGCAGCACTCGATCTCCAGACCGGTCTCGAGCGCCAGAAACACCGTCAGCGGAATGACGTCGTGCGAGGTTAGATAGTGCCATTCGTGAAGCTGATGACAGAAGTTCTCCGACGAGAGACCTCGAACCCTTCGGGCGTGCAGAAGAGCTTTATATTTGCGATCGGTATGAAGGAGAATGCCTCTCGCATCGATGTGCGTATGTACGCTGTCTTCCAGGACCTTTAGATCGGAGTCTGTGGCAACCGGCCTGGGCTCGCGAAACCGTTGGAAGATACGCCCGATATCCGCACGAGCTGCATCGCGAAGCTGACTCGCAATGTAGGGGCTGTATGCATCGCGGGGACGCGACGAGGGTATTGGCCTCAACGTCGTATAGGCCAGCCGGTCGCGCAGCGCGTCGGAAAAGGTGATCGTTCCTTCAGAGGCAACCTCTCGCAAAGCCACGATGACCTTCGTCAGGATCGTCAGCAGGTGGATGGGCGACTTGCCCTTTACCGCCAACCAGGCTTCGAAGCCATCGATGTGGCGCGCCTGAAGGAGTTCCGGAGCATTGGGCACGTCCTCCGTCTCTGTCATATAGGCGAAAAACAGCGGCAGGATGCGGGCGTAGGCCGCCACAGTCGATCTGACGGACAGGCGCCCGCCGAGACCGGCAAGTCGCCGCAGCGCACCGGCGAACGCAAGTGCGAGCCAGCGCGGCGTCAGATGAGCGTAGTCAACCAGAACCTCGCCGCCATCTTGCGTCTGAATGTTAAATCGCAGACCCGATATCGCCTCTGCCGCCACCGGTGGAGGGACGGCGAGTTCGCGACTGAACGCGACGGGCTGACCCTTGCGAGGACGGGTGCTCATAGCCGGCCTCCGCTTGGCAGCAGCGCGAGCAGTTCGGCGACGGCGGTATCGACGGTGTCTGCGCGCGTGGCGATATGGTCGAGGTAGAGGGAAGTGGTCTCAAGGCTCGCATGCCCGAGAAGCCGCTGCACCTGCTGAAGAGGATCTCCGAGCAGTCTGCGGTAACCTTCCGCGGGTCCGGCGGAGATCGCCGAGGATCTGCCTTCGAGCTGGCGCTGGATCAGCATCGCCAGCATATGGACCGCAAAGGTGTGCCGAAGTTGATGTGGGCTGATGTCGATCGGAGATCCGTTCGCCTGGCAGCGACGGCAGGCACGGGCGAACGCCACCTCCCAGGAGTTTGGGCGCACCGGCTGACCAACCTCGGTCAGCCATAGCACTGCCGGCTCGGCGGGTGCATTGTCCGGATCACAGATGACGAGACGCTCCCGTTCGTCCGGCGAGAAGACCTCCAGCGGAACAGTTCGTCCGTCGGCTAGCACAAGGCTGGCCGGGCCGGCGACCGGCCGGCGGATAAAGATCGGCCGCTCTATCAAACTCCAACCTTGACGGGCCTTGAACTTTGCCAAGGCATGCGCGCGTTCCACACGAATGTAGGTCCGGAGCCGCTGAAGCAACCCGTCAGGAACAAGGACCGCCCGCCCTCGCTCGCCTTTGGTGAGACCTGCGGGCAGATTGAACCATGTCTGACGGATCGAGGAACCGGACGCCGGCAAAGCGTCGACTTCGAAGGCCAAGAGAAACGATGCCTCTTCGAGCCTCAAGCCGGTACCACCAGCATGTCCGCAAACAGCGCGTTGCGAAGCCCGTTCCTGTCGCGAGCTCCAGGCCGTTCCGCTCCATCCGGAGTAAGGCCACGCAGTCCTACATCCCGAAATCTTCGGAAATCCTCAAGCGTGACGAAACGGATGTCCGTTCGCTTTACGCGCCGTTCGAATGCATCGTTGCGCGCGACAATCTGGCCTTGGCCCCGCGTGCGATTACGACGCCAGACCTCCCGATGCGAAAATGGGCTGGAAGACAGAAGTCCCTCACGCACGCCCCACTCATAAAGCTTGTCTATTGCCGCGACCGACCGGTTCCATGATGCCGCCGAGATCCGGCTTCCGGGCTCGCCCCTTCTGCGGATGCGATGGAAGGCCTCGACGTCTTCCCGATCGGCTTCCCAGACCATCTTGTCGCGGGCATCGGCAAGGAAGCGTAGCCAAACAGCGATGTCGTAGCCGTAGGCGCGAAGGGAATGACGTGAGCGGACGCCATTGAGGGGCAGATTGAGGAAGAAGCGATCAACATTGGGATCGTAGAGCGCACCGCCTCGCAGGATTCGCGGAACATAGGCGTCGAGGCCGTCAGCAGCCCTCCGCTCCTCGATCGTGATGCTTGATGACGCAACGACAGTATCCACAGCTTGTTCAACCCTCCCCCGGACCCCCACCCGGGGAGCCCGCGTCAACGGGAGGTGCTAGAGCTGCCCGGCACTCTCCAGGCCGGCCTCCGCCAGCTATGTGGGAGCGCTGCGGCCGGCCTGGAAAGCGCCTCCCTCAGCATGTGCATCGACGTTTGGAAGACCGCTAGAGTCGGTGCAGACTGTCAAGATAAGGCGCGCAGTTCTTCGATATGCTGTTCGATTGTCATCGCGTCATCTCCTGATGTTTGAGAAAGATGACGACCGCGGGCGTGGCGAGAGGGCGGGGTCAAGGAGCGCGACGCGACCGCACCGCGGCGGGTGGGGGAGCCGAAATGCGCCAGCATTTTGGGGGAACCGCTCGTCCTTGAGGCTGCTCTTTCACCACGGCAAAATGGCACGGTCTGAGCAGACCCTACCTCTCGTTTGGCACCGAAAAGCCGGAAACCGGCTCGATGCCTGTTTCCCGGGCTTCTGCGACGAGCGTTGGCCCCGCTTGGCGATCGGGGCCGGTAGCTGCTCAGTCCTGGCTCGGGCCGCATCCCACAAGGCCGGAACAGCCTGGGGGCCGGGAGGAACTTTGTTGTTTCGCCGTTGCGGGAGGACGCTCGAGGCGGAGCCGTTCTCCGATCAGACATGCCTCATAGGCCCGCGGAGGGCGCGTCATTGACAGCGGTGGGAGCAGCCACGCGATAGACCGCCCCGGCACCGGGGCGACCCGCTATCCTCCGGCCACCGTCATGGCCGTTCCAAGGCGCACCAGACCGAGCGGATAGCACTGGCACATATGCCTCAGTGCCTGCCTCGATGACTTGTCGGCCCGACAGAACCGAGCAGCCGGCGATCCAACACCAATCCGCAACGATCGCCACAACCTCATCGAAGACATCGGAATGACGCGCCACCACTTCTTATGGCCTCCTGCCGGCCGGAGGGCACGTCCGGCCCACTCGTCCGAGTACGAATCTCCGAGTGTGCTATCTGATCCGGCTAATCTCGGCTAGCGATTTGCGGCGCGCGATGAACTCGCGGAGGACGGGAAGGAAGAACGCTTTGCTGAACCGCCCGATCGGAGGCTCGGGCTCGATGTAGAAGGAGCGGCCAACGATATCGGTGTTGAATTCATCGAGGATGATCCAGAGGCGCAGGTCTGCATCGAGTCCCGCCCGCCGCTTCTCCATGGCCGGAATTTCAGCCGCGAAGCGAGTCTGCTCGGGCTGCTTGGTGGTGATCGGGAAAAACAGAACCAAGTCGCCGTCAGGTCGGGCAAGCCTCACACCGACGGCGACTGGCCGATCCTTTCGCCCCTCTGTCTCCCCCTTTCGGGCTTGTCGCGCCCATAAATAGGGATAACGGATGACCGTCGCGGTCTGCATGTCATCATAGCTGCTCATCGGTTGGTCTCGTCGGTCCCCGCATAGGCGTCCACCGCCGCCTCGAATTCTTTGAGCAGCTCGCTCGGCATTGTTTCGAGTGTGCCGACTGAACGGGCATCGGATTGCCGGATCAGCCGTTCGTAGTCATCGATATTAAGAAGGACGAGGCGCGGCTTGTTGCGTTGGGTGATCGTGACCGGATGGCGCAACGCCTCGGCGATGATATCGCCGGACTTTCGGGAAAGATCGCTTGTTGAGTAGGAACCATCGGTGCGAGGCATGTTGATTCTCCAGATGTCTTTGCCGACGGGCACCATAGCATCAGAACCGACGCAAATCCAGCATTTACAGTATTGTTGTAAATGCTGTGTATTTCCGCGATTAAGGCCCCGCCTGGGCGGCGAGGCCAACCGAGAATATCAGTCCCGGTTCGGGCGCGACCAGATGAGCTGGAAGCCACCTTCGCCCTCGACCTCCGTCAGCGTCGCGTAGATCGGAGCCGGGAAGCTCGGGTCGTCGAGCTTGACCGAAAGATAGTCGCGATCGCTCTCGCTGGAGCGCTTCTGCCAGGCTGCGCCGAGTTCGACGGCACCCGCGTAGATGCGGAAGTGCGGGCCCTTGTCGGAGGGGTTTTCGATGCGGGCGATGCGAGCTTTGACGTTGAGGGCGAGGGTGCGGATCGAGCCGGTGAAGCCGTTTTCGTTTGCGGTAAAGGTGCCGATGGTAGCCATTGTCATGTTCCTTTCGTTGTATCGGGCCGCGCCCACCGCGGCCTCGATGGCTGTCGCAGGGATCGGGGGCGATCGGACCGCACCCGAAGGGCCGAAACAGCGTGAAGGGCCGCCGGGAGAAGCTTTGTTGCTCCGCGCGGAATGAGCGCCTGAGCGCTCAGGGGAAGAAAGTTTTCGACGGCGGTTGCGGGAGGACGATCGAGGCGCAGCCGCTCGCCGATCAGACATGCCTCATCGAGCCCGCGGGGGTGTGGCCTAACACGGCAGATCGAAGGAATATGGTGATGGCGACCCCGCCGCGTGTCGCCGTGACGGAGCATTTGCAGGGGCAATTCCGTTGCCTGGCCTCCATTTCACGGGGTCGACTTCGCAGGCGACAACCCCGTCCCGACCGGCCATTGCCTCCTGGAACCAAGGCGATACCGTCGTGCTCGCGATTCGTCGCCTGGAGGATCTATGCGTCAGCAGGCAAAGCCGGTTATCGCCGAAATCAAGCGACCGGAAAACTTCGATCTGGGGAAGGCTGGACCTCACGCCCGAACAGGACATCCTCACCTAAAGAGAGCAGAAAGAGCTTCTGCCGTTGGCGGGACAACGACCGACCCCGAGCGGTGCTACGCAGCCGCTCTCTCCTCGGCCTGACCGGACTGGAGACCGTGCAAGAAGCTTACCGCACGCTGGGCATGGGCCGCAGCCTGGAAGATCGCCCGCTTATCGTCGGCCAGAACGTTGAGCCACGAGGCGAGGTAAGACGCATGGTCCGGCCGAGGCTCCAGCTCCGGTGCGATGCCAAGGTCCGCGCACAGGAAACAACTGCCGAGTTCCGCAATCAATTCCTCTCGCGCGCGCTCCGTCTTGTCCTTGGCATAGCGGCTGAGATCACGGCCGACACGATCCGCCGGCGCCGTCCAATGCGTAGCCTCATGGCTAAGCGTCGCATAGTAGCTTGCCGCGTCCCTGAAGCTCTCGAACATCGGCATCTGAATGAGGTCGCTGGCAGGCGCAAAGAAAGCCTGGTTTCCGCCATGGCGGATCACCGCGCCGGTGTTGCGGAAGAAGCGATCGGCGATCTGGATCCGTGCAACAGGATCGCAAACCGGTGTCGGCCGGTGATAATAGTGTTCCGGCAGCCCGTCGATCTGCTCGACATTGAATACGGTGTAGGCCTTCAAGAAGGGGATCTCGCGATCGACCTCACCGCCGTTGCCGTCGCCTTCCGTTTTTGTGAAGCGGCTGGCAAAGACGACCGTGGAGCCGGTTTCACCCTTGCGGACCGTCGCGCCCAATTCCAACGCCTGCTTGAACGTCATCCACGTCGGCGAAGCGAAGCCTCGGGCGATGCCTTCTGACCAAAGCAGCAGAACGTTCATTCCGGAATAGGGTTGTCCGTTGTGCCGGAGCGGGCGTGTGATCCGGCCATGCAGGTTGCGGTCATGCCAGGGCTTCATCCATGGTTTCACGCCGCGGGCCAGGTCCTCGATGATCCGATCTGCGATACGGCTATAGATGTCCGCACGCTGCGTTTCATGCTTCCTGCTCATTTTTCCGATACCTCCAATTTCCAAGCCGGGCCGATCGCGACCCGTCACGGCGGTCCAAAGGCCGGGGTAAAGGGGAGGGCGCATGCTGGACAAGCGCCGGAACGCATGTGGAGGAGGGCGAAGCCCTTGCGGCTTAATTCCCGGCCCCGGCAGGACCAGAGCCGGACGGGTAAGCGATGGCGCCCAAGCTGATCGTCTTCCCCCTTTGCTTTGCCTTCGACATACGAAAAGGCTGGCTCAAAAGGAGCCAGCCGTCGGTCAAAGAGAAGAGAAGGCGGGACCGAAGCCCCGCCGGAAGCAGATCAGCCAAGTGCCGCCATCTGCGCTTCGGCCGCCTTGCGGTCGAGTGATGCGCCGGGGTTGTCGACCGGGCGGTCGAACGGCTTCCAGACCTCGCCGACCACCTGCTCGTAAGCGGCGACGGCGCCTTCGGCAGCCATGCGGAGAGAATGGGACTGAACGCCCATGTCGGCGGCAAATTCGCGCTTGCGCTGAGCGGCGCTGTCGTAACCGACGGGACCGTCGAGATCCTCGTCGCGGGCGTCACTGGCCGCTTTCGCCGTGGCGTCACGTGCTTCGGACACTGCACGGCTGTAAAACTGGCCGGCGCCGTGAGCGGACCCGACATAGGCGCCGACGATGCGTTGGAGATGGATCTGCATGGCCCGTTCGCCGAGCCCGTCGGAAAGGCTCTCGGCCGTCTCGATGATTAGGCGCTCATGCAGGTCTCGGATCCCGTCACCGTCGATCACGGCCGTTCCGAAGCTCTCGGCGATCGCCAGCGCCTGGGCGGCGTCCGGGCAAGTGAGCCTAACCATCTCGATGGTGGCGCCCTTTCGAATTTGCATAGCGCGAGCGGACGGGCGGGATTGGGTTGCGGCCTTGGCCATAGGTTGTTCCTTTCACGGTTTCCCCGAAGCGGTTCCGGCTCTTGCCGGTTTGCCCTTCGGTGCGGTCGAAAGGAGCCGGCGGAAGACGGGCGTTTCAGGGTCCGGGCCCGCCAGGACGAGCGAAGCCGGGAAGCGCGCAAGCAGGGTAGCCTGCCCTCGCGAAGCGCGCCGACCTGCTTTGCGAGAACGGTGTGGTCCGGCCGCCCCGCGGCGCGGAACGCGGCCTTGAAACGATCGGCCGCCGGTTCAGACCGCAACGAAACCGAAGGGCAAGCCGGCAAGAAGCTGGTTCGACACACAGAGGCCGTTGAATGGAGGGGATCCCGCAGCCGCTGCGATATCTTCCGCCGATTCTGGCTGCGATTTGATTTCGCGGCACGTCCGGGATAAAGGCTCACTCGGGTTTAGCCGCCGTTGCCGAGAGCACGACGGCATCAAGTGAACACGGCACGACGGCAGGGCAGACATGAGCAACCAGAACGATGAGTACGTCTACGACGAGGTGACCGGCGAATGGCGGCCGGCTTCGGAGATCGCCGCGGAGGCCGCGAAAGCTGCGGAGGTCCATGACGCATCCGGCAATGTTCTTGCCGATGGAGACTCCGTGGTCCTGATCAAGGACCTCAAGGTGAAAGGCGCCGGCCAAACGCTCAAGCAGGGCACGGTCATCCGGTCGATCCGACTCACCGACAACCCCGAAGAGATCGACTGCCGGCACGACACGATTAAGGGACTGGTCCTGCGCACGGAGTTCGTCCGCAAGCGCTGAGCAACTGCGCCATCGGATTATGGAAGCGGACATCACGCGCCCCTCCCACGCCGACCGGCGAAACTGGAAAGGCCGTCATAGGCGGCATGTCGCGCCTCATCGATGATGAAGCCGAACCGGCCGACCTCATATTCGTCGCTCGGGATGAGGAACCGGCGCTCCTCGGCCAGCTCCTTGCGGCTGCCGCCGATGGTGGCGATCACCTCGGTCATGCCTGGATGATGATCCGAACGCAGCGCGGCGATGACGATCCACTCGCCGGCATGCACCCTCCCGAACGCCTGCCGATCCTTCTCGTGAGACTCGCCGGGCTCGAGAGAGCGACCGTAGATCGCCTCCCAGGCCTCCGGCCAGTTGTCGCGGACCGTTTTGTCAGCCTCCTTCCGCTCATAGGTCGTGAACAAGTCCGGAAACGTCAGCGCGATGATTGCCCATGCGGCGTCCTCTTCATACCAACCGCCATCCCCCCGCAAGGTCGGATGGACGTTGGCATTACGCGCGGCGGAAAGCTTGAAGCCGCCATGCCCGGCCGTCGTGTGGGATACAATGCCACTGGCGTATACGGTGGCGTCCTGCGATGGCCCCCACGGCGTGCTCAAAGTCATCCGGACTGTCTGTCGCGCAAGCAACCGCAGCTCGCGGCTGTGTTCCGCCTGTTCGATCATGCGCGCTTGGAACGCTGCTTCATCCGCGACAGAGCCATGATGCGAGTAGAAATCACCGCGCTTGAGGTCGGCAAGCGGCCGGCTGACACGCCAGGCGCTCGTAAGGAAGTGCCGGCCGTCGCGTCCGGGTACCATCGCGAAGACGAGGTCGCCCACACGGGCGACCGGCAAACCGTCGGCACTTCGTTCAAACTCCACCTCCGGTTCGTCGGTGGTGGCGGCTTCTGACCATTGAAGAGCTGGCGTATTCATACTGCCCTCCCTTCGATGTGATCGGCGGCGATTTCATCGGCCGTCACGGGTTCGAGCACTGCGTTGGGATAGCCGTGCTCGCGCAGCCACGCTTTTGCGCCTTCATGGTTCTCGGCGAGGTGAACCAGCTCCCGCGACGAGCCGGCCCGATCGAAAACGCGGACCGACCCGATCGGCGGACGTTCGATGACCTTAAACACCAAGTCGGATTCGAGTGCGAAGGTTCGGTGAACGCGCATGGCGACGTTCCTGCCGCCGAAGTCCGCCTCATGGAGCGTTAAATAACCCGACGAAGCGTAGTTGCCGAGCTGACGCGGACCTTCCTTGTGGATCAGCCGGCCTCGGCTGTTGCGGGTCTGCCAGGCGGCGAGCTTCTTTTTGAAGCGTTCCTGCGGGCGCGGGGTGCCGTCGGACCAGCTGACGATGGAACCGATCGGGGCGAGATCATAGATTAGGGATGCGGACATGCATGCTCTCCGTGAAGTTGGCAATTGCTGGAAACCAAACCGCCGCCGGTGATGGCCGGCGGCAGAGATAGATCGGAGGGAATAGGGAGGGGCGGCTACTCGGCTGCGCTCGCGTATGGGATGTCGAGATCGTCGTTGCACCCATCGGCGTCGGTCTGCAGATCAGGTTCGACCACCGTTTCATCGTCAGCCGGATCTTCCGGCTCAAGGCCGCCCACACCCTCAATGCCGTGCACCGGCTCTTCAGCAGGTGCATCGTCGTCCTCGCCGCCATGCTCTATGTTCTTGGCGAGCCATTCGGCCAGCTTCGTATCGTCTGGAGTGAAAAGTGCGGAGGGGTGCACAAAGCGCACTTCCCTGAAATGCTCGATCAGGGCCGCCCGTGTGTCCTTCACCCGAGGCCGGGGCGGAACATTTACCGCCGCGCCTGACGCTTCGAGCGACGCCCGCGACAGGCATGACAGAAACTCGTCCGTGCCCATGTTCGGGAGATAGCTGTCGGCTCCGACGGCATCGCCGGCGATGCGAGCGACGATGCCGCTGTCCGTTCGGTTCGTGCGCGCCGAAAGCGCATCGATCAGGGTCAGCCTCGCGACCGCGCGAAGCGTATCCCTGTCAACCTCGAGCTTGCCGGTTTCGCCGATAAGCCGGACGGCGTGACGCGCGAAGCGCCTGGAGCCGTAGAGATGCTGCGACGTTTCCGAGCCGGAGTCGACTGAGACGTTCTGCCCGGCAAAGGCGAGAACAAGCATCGCCATCAGCGTCTCGTCCTCGATCGGCGCCCGGGCAAGCGCTTCGTGCAGGGCGTCGGTACGGAAGTCGCCGATCATGTCGAAACCTGCGCGCGTGACATCCGCCCGTGTTTTGGGTGCATCGATGACGTCCGCGTCGTCCTTGCCCTTGGCGGGCCTGGTCTCGGGCATCCGGTAGTGCGCCGTCTGCACCTTTCCGTCGCGATCGAGGTACATCGCGGTGCAGTCGCCTTTGGCCGGCTTGCCGTAGACTTGGCTTGCCTTCTTCGGCAGTTCCGGCTGGCCCCAATTGTTGACTTCGACGATTGCGCCCTTCTTTGGGAGATTGCTGCTCATCCATTCCTGCTGGGCGCCGAGAAAGGCTTCGACGTTGGTAGTGTACCGATTGTCCTCGTCGGCCGGGCCGAACAGGTCTTCCGCCCACTCGATGCCGTATGCCTGCCGGAGATCGTCGCCAAAACGCGCATCGCGGGCATACATGCGGGTTTTAGAGAGGCCGTTGGCGATCTGCCACCAGGCCGCAGCGTCGCCCTTCTTCGGCTTGTGGGCTTTCCAGACCTCCTTCTGCTCGTCGGGCGAGGCGGCCGCGATCGTCCTGAGATGCTGTTCGTTCGGCATGTCGCCCTTGACCATCTGGTCGAGCATGGCGGGCAGGACGTTGGCAAGCAAACGGAGCTTGCGGATCTGGCGGATGGGAAGCGCGAGCGCCACGGCAATCGCCTCCTCGGTCCAGCCGAGCGCGACCAGGCGTTCGATGCCACGCCATTGATCGACGGGATTGAGCGGTTCGCGGGCGATGTTCTCGATCATCGAGCGCATTGCGCCGTTGTCGTTGGCCGCCTCGACGACAATCACGTCGATTTCCTCGATGCCGGCGGCGATCGCCATGCGGGTGCGGCGGTGACCGGCTTCGATGATGTAACCATTGCCGCCAGCTTCCGGGAAAATGACGGGCGGCTGGATCACGCCGACGGCCTTGATCGTCGCCAGTAGCAGGGCGTCCGCCTGCGGCGTCGACTTCGACTGGCGCGTGTTGTCGGGGTTGTCCTTCAGCGCACGCGGATCGAGCTTCATCAGTTGCATGGGATGCTCCTTCTCGGGATTTGGACACGGCCCTCTACCGGTCCTTCTCGCGTCTTCTTTCTTCCCGAAGACACGACCCGGAGCGCGGAGCGGCCGGCCGGGTGCAACTGCGGCCGAGCATCGCTGCCGCGACGGACGAGCGGGGCTGACAGCCCTGCGAAGGACGAGTGGCCGGGATGGCGAGAGGCGCGGTTGAGCGCCAGCGGCAGCCGGCGGACCGATCTGCGACGGGTTTCACCTTTTCTCCGCTCTTTTTTCTTCCTTGGACGATTACTCCTGCTTCAAACCCACTTCGAAGTGATCCACTGTCACACGCGCACAACTATTCCTTGCCTATACATGATCCAGTCAACGTAGCTGGCGATCCGGTGAGATCGAACAAGGGGAGGGTTTGATGTCTGAAATCGCGTTGAAGGTATTTTCGAACGCGGACGATGTTCACCTGGTGTGGTCGCATCAGGAAGACATCGCCGGATGCCTGGGCTTCGCAATCCAGTGCAAGCGAGGCGATGCAGAGCCAAAGTTCCTGTCCAATCGCGTCGGGTTCAAGGACGACGTCGAACTCGATCCCCATGGCGAACGCTACAGGTCGCGCCCGTCCGACATGTGGCCGTTTCAACGCTACGACTGGACCGATCATGCCGCTGATCTCGGCGACGTCATATCCTATCGCGTCATCGCGCGGGTCGTCGGAGCTGATGGAAAACTGACGGACGGGCCGGCGAGCGACTGGTCATCGACATGGCGCCTGACGGCTGATTGCGGCGACGGGGTCAGCGTCCATTTCAACCGGGGCTTTGTCCTGTCCCAGTTCATGGCACGGTACATGAAGGAGAAAGGAATCACCCTACAGGAGCTCAAGGAAAAGGCCGTCATCATCAGCGAGGAAGTGGACCGTAGCGTTCGCAATTTTCTCGGCGGAACGCTCCGCGAAACCGTTCTTGCCATGATGAGCGAGGTGGAGCGCACGCCTCAACTCGAGCTTCACGCGGCACTTTACGAACTCAGCGATGAGGAACTGCTCGATGGCCTCGCGGCCATCGGCGAGCGTGCACATATCGTACTTGCGAACGGGAGCGTCAAACACGAGGGTGACGATGAGAACGCCAAGGCCCGCGCCCGCCTGAACGACGCGGGCTGCGTCATATACGACAGGTTCCTGGCGCCGGACGGTCTTGCGCATAACAAGTTCGTCGTCATCGGTGAGCGGGACGGTGATCTGTTTCGTCCCGCAAAAGTCTGGACCGGTAGTCTCAACTGGACGCCCACCGGCCTTTGCACGCAGCTCAACAACGGCATCCTGATCGAAAATGCCGGGCTGGCCACGCGTTTCGAGGCGCAATTCGAGCTCCTCAAAGGCGCCGGCCACGCCTTCTCGGACGAACTGTTAGAATCGAACAACAAGCCAAGGCGGGATATTGCCCTTGGAGCCGCCAAGGTCGACAGCTGGTTCTCCAAGGTCAGCCGCGAGATCGATATCAAGGAGCTGGTCGAACTCGTGAAGGGCGCGCGCCAAGGCATTTTCTTCGTCATGTTCCAGCCGGGGAATGAACCGGTGCGGACCCTCCTTCGGATGCAGAGCGAGAAGGACCTCTATGTTCGCGGGGTCGCGACGCAATTGACGAGCAACGGGCTTGAAGATTTCAAGTTGCTGAAGCAGGTTCCCGAGCAGTTCTTCCTCGATACGGCCCAGGCAACCGGCGTGGATATGTCCGTCGGCCGATGGGCGGTCGAAGGAACCGCGAACGAATTCAGGAACAGCATCGGCCACGCAATCACGCACTCGAAGGTCCTGGTGATCGACCCGTTCAGCGATGACCCCATTGTCGTTACCGGTTCGCACAACTTCTCGAAGGCGGCCAGTCGGGACAACGATGAGAACTTCATCGTAATCCGCGGTCACAGGGAGATCGCCATGCACTACGCCATCAATGCGGTGCAGACCTACAACCACTATCGTTGGCGGGCTTATCTGGAAGAAGCCGAGCGGGACGACAGGGATCCGTTTCAATATCTGTCGCGCGATCCCAAGTGGCAGCGCCGGCGCACAACCGGTGAAACCAAGCGGATGCTGGCATTCTGGCGCCCCGAAGCCTGAGGCTGCGTGATCTGCAGAAAAAAATGGGCCAGCGGAAACCGCGGCCCATGAAGTGTGGAGGTCAATTAACCTCCAGAGGGAACAGCTGATACGGCGGAACTGGGAGGAAGCCGCCATGTGCATCAGCTGTGGCACCAATGCTCATTTTTTGATCGGATGGAAAACATTTATTGTGCAATGCAGCTATGCACTTGCTGCGCTGCTGCTTCTAAAACCATGTGCGCGAACGCATGTCAGCAATTGGCGGTGCCTTAAGCCGCGTCTGATGCCTCTGCCGTTTCATCGCGTGCAGCGGCCGCCAATGCCTCATCGACGCCCCGAAGCCGCCTGCGCTTCTCGGCCAGTTCGTCCGCAAAGGCGAACGCGCCGCCCTGACGCGAGCGATAGGAGGCAAGGCGCCGCTGCGCTTCCTCCAGGCGGCGTTGATAGTGGTTCTGCTCGTCTTCAAACCCGTCAAGCGCATGCTCGAGGCGGGAGACGGCGCCGAGCGGCGTCACAGTTACCGGCAAATCGATCTCGTAGTCCGCATCAGTGCGCTGAAGCAGGGTCGTATAGCGATATCCATCTCCCTTACCGAAACATTCGCCGGAATGGACCAGATCGAAGCCGCCGATCGAGGCGATGACGACTTCCTTCTCCTGCTGGAGTTGGACGAGGGTGAGAATTTCCTTCATAAGCGCGCGTCCGGCAAGCTTCCGCTCGTCGTAAGCCTTGTCCTTGATCGTCATGACGAAGGCATCGCCAGCCGTCGGAATGAGACGCTCGATGTCCCTGCCGATCTCGGCGATGCGCCGGATCGAAATCTCTATGGCGCGTTGGGCATCGCGGATCTGCCGACGCACCGCATACTGGTCGTCGTCATGGGCGGCGCGCAGCCGTTCGAGACGGGCAATATCGGCCTCTAGCCCCGCCTTCTGCATCAGACGTTCGTCGCCGCTCGCGATCGCCTTGGCCATGGCGAACTGGTTGGCAGCACCCTCGCCAAGATCTTCGAGCCGGCGGATCGACGTGTCACCGGACAAGGCCGCGGCGATGAAGCGGGCCTTGCGCTCGTTGTTCTGCCACATGCTGGCGTCGAGCGAACCCTGCGTGGCATATGCGAAGATGTCGACCTCATCATGCTGGTTGCCCTGCCGCACGATCCGGCCCTCCCGTTGTTCGATCTGCGAAGGCAGCCATGGGACGTCGAGATGATGCAGCGCCTTGAGGCGAAGCTGCGCGTTCACACCGGTTCCCATCGTGTCTGACGAGCCGATCAGGAAGCGGATTTTGCCGGCGCGCACGTCTGCGAACAGGCGTTGCTTGGCCTCGGTCTTCTTGTAGTCCTGCATGAAGGCGATTTCGGGTGCCGGAACGCCCATGCGGACGAGCTCGTCGCGGATCCAGCGGTAGGCCGAAAAACCTCTGGTCTTCTCTACATTGATGGTGCCGAGATCGGAAAAGATCATTTGCGCCGCACCGGGCAGATCGAACGGTTTGCCGTCCGGTCGCAGATAGGTACTTTGCGCGGTTTCCCGCCAGATACGATGTGCGTTCTGGACCAACAGGTTGAGCTTGTTGTCCGGCTCATTGTCATTGGCTGGATCGACCAGGCGCAGGTCGATGGCGGCATGGCGCCCGTCGGTGATGACGGAGAGCAGGATGTCGTCGCCGGGATGCGCAGGTCCCTCACGCATCTCGATCGCCTTGATGCGGGCGTCGAGGATCGTCTGGTAGTTCTTGAAGGCCTGCGTCGGCTTGGCCGTCAGGATCTGCCGCCGGCCCGTCGAGATAACAGGTACTTTAACATATTCTCGGAGATCCCCAGGCATCACCACGTCCGCGAAGCTGCGGAACATGGCGATCAACTCGGGAACATTGACGAAGGAGGCAAAACGGCTAACCGGCTTGTATTTGCCGGACGGCTGGATCTCCAGCTCGGTCGTGGTGTCGCCGAAGGTTGAAGCCCAGGCGTCGAACTCGTGCAGGCCACGTTCGGCCAGCGCCGCTTGGCCGAGCAGGCGCTGGACCGAGAACATCTCTCCTAGCGTGTTGGTGATCGGCGTACCCGAGGCAAGAACCAGGGCGCGGCCGGGGTTCTTCGTCTCGATGAAGCGTGACTTGACGTAAAGGTCCCAGGCGCGCTGCGAGCCATTCGGATCGATGCCTTTCAAGGTCGACATGTTGGTGGCGAAGGAAAGCTTGCGGAACTCCTGCGCCTCATCGACGACGATCTGGTCGACGCCGATCTCGGAAATCGTCAACAGATCGTCCTTGCGAGTCGACAGCGCCTCTAGTCGTTCCTTGAGGCCTTCCTTCAGCCGTTCGAGCCGCTTGCGGGAAACGCGATCCTCACTGTCGACCTTGGTGAGAAGATCCTCGTAGAGCTGCAGCTCGTCCTGGATCATCTGTTGTTCAAAGGTCGACGGTACGGCGATAAACCGGAACGCTGAATGGGTGATGATGATCGCATCCCAGCTCGCCGTTGCCGCGCGCGACAGGAACCGGGCCCGCTTGTCTTTGGTGAAGTTGGTCTCATCGGCGACGAGAATGCGGGCATTCGGATAAAGCGCCAGAAATTCGCGGGCGGCCTGTGCCAGGCAATGGCCGGGCACCACCAGCATCGCCTTGGCGATCAGCCCCAGCCGGCGCTGTTCCATGATGGCTGCCGCCATCGTCATCGTCTTGCCGGCGCCGACGGCGTGCGCCAGATAGGTCGAGCCGGACGAAATGATGCGCCAGATGCCGCGTTTCTGATGCTCATAAAGAACAAAGGCGCCAGAGGCGCCGGGCAGTTTCAGGTGCGAGCCGTCGAAACGCCTGGGCGCGATATTGTTGAAGCGATCGTTATAGACCCGCGCGAGCCGGTCGGTGCGATAGGGGTCGGTCCAGACCCAGTTCTGGAACGCTTGCTTGATCTTCTGCAGCCTGTCGCGCGCCGCTTCGGTGTCGACGACGTTCAGGACCCGCCGCTCGCCGTCGGCATCCTTGAACACGTCGAAGATCTGCGGCACCCGGCTGTTCAGCGCATCGGCGAGCAGCTCGCCGGCGTGCCGGCGATCGGTGCCCCATTCGGATGTGCCGGCTGCCGTCCATCCGAGTTGCCGCGCCGCGACGGTCCATGAGCCGAGTTCCGGCATGTGATGGATCCTGATCTCGGCACCCATCGTTTCGTACACGAATTGCACGATATCGGTCGCGGGTATCCAGGGCGCGCCAAGCCGTGCGGTGATATCCGACGGGCGTAGATCGGCGGGCTGCACGGCCTGAAGCGCACGGACATTGCGCTCATAAGCGGGATCGAGCCCGGTCGCGGCTTCCGCGACGGCGAGTTTCGTGCGCACGGCGCCGGAGAGATAGGCGTCCGAGGTTTGCCAGGAGCCGTCGGCCGGATCGCGAAAGATCGCATCACCGAGCTCATCGACGACCGCATCGCTTTCGCAATGCAGGAGCTCGGCGATATGCTCAAGATCGACATGGCCGCGATCGTTGAGCACGACGGCCAACGCATCGGCGGCGTTGCTGATCACAGGCGGGGCAGGGGGCGCAATGACGCGCTCGGAGAAGATCGGGCCTGGCCTGGCCGTATCGGTTTCGATGTCATAGTCCTCGATCGAGGCGACCAGCCAGCAATCCGGATCGTCAAGAAAGGGTGCAAGGTTTGGGCGACGATGGATCTCGCGGATCTCGCCAGTCTCCTCGGTTTCGCTGATCGACACCGTCGTATGATTGATCGCTCCGAAGTCGCGCACGAAACTCGACCAGGCGATACGCAACCGCACCTGCAGGTCGCGCCAGGGCCGGTCCATCTCCTGCGCTTTCAGCACCTCGCGCACGGAGTCGCGGATTGGGATCAGTTTCTTGATGATGCGAACATGTTTTTCCGGGATGCCGTCGGTGCCGCGGCCCTTGCGCACCGTTATCGCCGCAGGCGCCCCGTCGACGATCTGCATGAGACCGTGCCTGTTGTCGATGAAGAAGCTGCCTTCGCGGACCCGAGTGCTGTCGAGTTTCAGGTCGACGATTTCGGCCAGCTCGTCTTCGAGATCGACGTCAATTTCGCCGGGCTCGCCGTCATAGATACCCTCGGGAAGCAATTGAATGGCGGCATTCAAGACCACCGTGAGGTCCTCGCCGGCGCGCGGCAGGCACGTGTAGCCTTCACCGAACTGCCCGACAGTGAGCGCATGGGTACCGAGCACGAAATCCGGATGGCGTGCAAACCAGCGGTTCACGCGGATCGGCCCCTCCCCCTCGGTCGCAGCGCGGGCTTCCTCCAGATCGAGCCAGGCGAGATCGCATGTCGGTTCGCCGGCCTTGCGCTTGCGGAAGAACAGGATGTCGACCACAACGTCGGTACCGGCATCTTGCCGGAAACTGCCTTCGGGTAGACGGATGGCGGCGATTAGGTCGGCGGATTTGGCAATACGCTCTCGGCACCTGCTGTCGGCCTTGTCCAGTGTACCGGCGCTGGTGACGAAGGCAGCCAATGCGCCAGGTTTTAAAATATCAATCGACCGCGCGATGAAGTAATCGTGCAGCCTGAGACCGAGCGAGCGATAGTGCCCGTCGGAGCGAACCGTCCGATCGGAGAAGGGCGGATTGCCGATGGCCAGATCGTAGATTGGATTGAGGTCGGTGCGCGCGAAGTCCGCGTTGATGATTCGCGCTTTCGGCTGAAGCAGCCGGACGATACGCGCCGTGACCGGATCGAGTTCGATGCCGGTGACGTAGCTCACGTCGCGATAGAGCTTTGGCATCAGCGCCGGAAACAGGCCCGTCCCGATCCCGGGTTCCAGCACGCGGCCGCCGCGCCATCCGAGCCGCCGCAGGCCTGCCCAGATCGCCCGTATTACGAATTCGGGCGTGAAGTGGGCATATTGGGTGCAGCGCGCCAGCGAAGCATAATCCGCCTCGCTGACCGCCGACTCCAGAGAACTACCGAGATCTTCCCAGGCCGCCCGGAAATCCGGTTCACCAGGGCGACGGAACATTCCATTCGCCAGATCCGAGCTGCCAAAACCGGTAAACCGGATCAATCTCGCTTGCTCGTCATGTGTGGCAGACCGATCCTGCTTGTCGATTTCGCTGGCAGTCAGGATGGCGGCGACATTTATTCGCGCGCGTTCCTTCCACGTGGCGGCCAAGCCACGGTCGCCATCGTCGAGATAGAAATTGGCGCGATGGGCCTGTTTGTTTGACGCCGGCTGCTTGGCCGCCGGCAGAGGGAGCGCGGGGGAGGGGGAGGGCGGCGTCGGATCGGGATCGTCGTCGTTGGCAGCGAAGCCGCCAAATGCGGTGACGCCGAACCCGAGACCCGACGACAGCGCGCTGCCGGCGAACATATCAAGGGTGAAGGGATCATTGCTCATCGAATAGCTCCTTGGTCAGAGGGCGAGCGTCTTCGTCCTGTCGCAAGGGACAGCCGATCGGACGCGGAGGGGGTGGAAAGGGCAGCCGTTTATGGCTGGCTGTGCGGCCATGGCCGGCAAAGCGCTAGGCGCGCTCGACTACCGAAATCTGCATGGTGTCGGCCAAGAACACGACGCGAAGATGCGTGGCATTGGGGCTCGCCGCGATCATCGCCTCCAGCCGCTCGGCATCGATAAAGTCGACACCATCGTCGCCGCCGAATGTCCGACGCTTGGCGTCAAGCCAGTCGTCGTTACTGGTCGGATTGCGCTCTTCGGCAAAGACGACAAGGGCTTTCGCGCCGTCGGCAAGCTTACCGTTCGACAAAATGTAAACCCCATGATCTCCGACCAGCCAGAGGCCCGGCTGTTCATCCTTGCCGGGCAGGAGTCCGTAATAGGGATTGCGAAAGCCGCCATTGGCTTCGGCATCGGCGCGGCCGCGCGCGATCACCTCGCGCACGGATGCGATCGGGAACGTGAGCATGACAGCACCTCCTCATGCCGCGATCGGCGAGAGATAGCGCAGATGCACCGGCAGCTTGGCGGCGATCTCGTCGTCGGTCAGGTCTTCCAACAGCTTCAGAAAGGTCCCCTCTTTCCCGCCATAGAGCATCACGGTGCGTTTGCCGCGAGAGGCCGCCGGCCAGCGCTCACCGGCATAGCCGCGATAGTCATCCGCCGTGCTGCTCCAGATATGCTCGAGGCGCTCCTTCCGTGTCATGGCGAGCACCGGACGGCTCTCGCGATCGACAATCGCAACGCGCATCGCCTCAACGAATGCCTTATCTGAAAGGTCGCAATAGCCGTGAAAATATCGGATCGCCTCGTCGATCCGGAGCGCGAAGAACACGCTTGCCACCGATCCAGTCAGCAGCTCACACATGGCGAACATCGAGCCGCGGATCCAGAGCGGCGGAAGGACTTCGAACATGTAGTCGTGTTCGGCCTCGGCGATCTCGAACCATTCGCCGGCATGGAGCCGGGTTGAGTCTCCTTCCCAACGGTTGGGTCGCTGCGCGTGGCGATCGAACATGCGGAACATCTGCTGGCGGCTTGCGACGCCCTGAAACACCTTACGGATTGCGGGAGAAGAGGTCATCTGCGGCTCCTTGCGCGTTTACCGGACCGAAGGCGCGGCACAGTCCTCTCGACCTTGCCATCCTCTTCGGTCCTTCATGACCCTTTCGAGCCGCCGACATCGCGACCGGCCGGGTCAAGGACCGGCTTAAGCCGGGCGAAGCCTTCCTTGACGTGGGCGGCGCGAATGCGGCACGCCTCTTCCTCTTTCCGTCTTGTGTCTATTTCCTTCTCCCTGACCTTCAGGGTCTCATTCCAATCCTCCTCGGGCGGGCGAAGCCGCATCCAATCGCAGCCGGCGTCGTTGGCAAGTGACCGCAGTCGCTCGGCAAACATGTCACCTTGTGAATTGGCGTCTGTTGCTGCGACCAACTGGACGTCAGTCCGGAAGGCCAATTCCCGCAACGCCCCTTTCGTGGTCGGAGACCATCCGCCGCCGGTGCTGAGATAGAGCGTGCCCTCACGCAATCCTTCGATCGCCGCAAGACTCAAAGCGTCGATCGCGGCTTCCGTGACGGCCAGGCGAAACGCGGTTCCAGATCCAAGGCGGAAGAGAACCTTCGTTCCTCCGGAGGCGAAGCCCCGGTATTGCGGGCCTCGCGCCTCCCATCCGGTCACAACGCCGGCATGGTCCTTGTGCGCTGCCCACATGCTGCCATAAGGGCCTTCCCGAAGAAGGTCGCATTTTAATGCCGCCCGGAGCAAAGCCGCCGGAAGGCAGCGCTCGTCTTGGAGGTAACGCCATGTCGACGAGCCGGGCCACGGGCGGCGGCGTGCATGCCAACGAGCATGAAGGGAGAGCTCGTGCCTTCCATTGCACGTTGGATTCCGCCACTCTGGCTTAGTGATCTTAAGACCGACGAGATCTGCAACCTTTTCGGCGCCTTCGAGAAAACCGACATGGTCGAGATGCTCGACAAGCCCGAACACATCGCCTTTCGCGTCGCTGAGCGGATCGAACCAACCGCGTCCTTCATGCGTGACGATGATAATCTCACCGCCGCGGCGAAACTTGACCGCGCGCCGTGTGCTTTCCTTGATATCGATTGCGAAGTTCGCCTGTTCGAGCACGATCGCGCAGCTCACTTTGCTGCGTAACGCCTCTATCTCTCTTCT
Organism: Sinorhizobium terangae; assembly: GCF_029714365.1. Taxonomy (NCBI): domain Bacteria; kingdom Pseudomonadati; phylum Pseudomonadota; class Alphaproteobacteria; order Hyphomicrobiales; family Rhizobiaceae; genus Sinorhizobium; species Sinorhizobium terangae. The sequence continues at coordinate 514,841 of NZ_CP121661.1, read as the reverse complement.
TTTCATTTTGCTTCCGATCGCGCAGCGACCGCCCTCCATGACCCTTCATTGCCCGTTGTTTGGTGGGCGCCTTTCGGCAGGCCGCGAAGAGCAAAGGCCGCAAGAGCGCGGGTGGCAATTGTCGGACTATGCAATGCTGACGTCGGCCGCGGCGCAGCTTCCCTTGCGGCCTGCCGCACGCAAGCGGCACAAAAAAGCCGAGGCCGGCTCAATGAGCCGGCCAGGGGAAATGTTCGCGCACGATGGCGAGATCGTCGTCGTCGATCTCATAGGAGGGGAGAACGCCGTATTGACCGTCGATCGGGAAACTGTGGGTGCCCCGTAAGACGCAAGCAGTTTTCTTGGACCGTTTGCACGTTGGCGGATGCTGCCATCTGTCCGGCCTCTTGGTGCAGCGCCTGGGCTGCGGCCCCGTATGGGATTCGGACCGGATCCACTTCTGCCTGAGCGTGCTCGCTGGCACGATGGAGGGCCTTGGTTCGTCCGATCAAGTCTTGCCGAAAGTTCTGCCATACCCAACTTTGACCGAAGAGGCCTGCGAGGTCCGCCACCAACATCCGCAGTTTGCGCACCAGCATCTGTTGCAGCAATGGACCCTTCGGGGCGGCGACGGTAATGCGCAATGGCGCGTTCACGCCAACAGCGCGTGAAAACGACGAGCACTCGTGCCGTTGCCAATCAGTGTGCAACAAAGCCTTTCTCCCTAGCCTGTGATGCGGCTGGAGACGGCATTGCATGTAGCGTGCCAAAGGAGAAAGTCGTTTGGAAATACCGTGCTAGGTTAGTTCCGACGCTATGTTTGTCCGACATTGTCGGGCATACGACAACGCAGGAGCGCGCTTGAACGACGCTTGCATTCCGTTCCGCGGCGAAGGCTCCCGTGCCCGGCCGCCGAAATTGCAATCTTCCCTGGATGAGTTTTCGCAGGATCAAGCGCGCGAAAAAGAGGTGCCGCGTCGAGATACTCATCGACAGCGGCAGATCCTCGCGGCTCTGCAGCGATGTAACTGAGAACTTACTCCAGCCGTTCTATGGTGTAGCGCGCCGCGAGCCCAAAGATCGAACGGGAAAGGTGAAGTTCGCCGGCGACCGCACGCCCGGTCATTGCCCGCAAATAACCGTCTGGCGAAGAGATTTCCTGCCGATCGAGCTTCTGCAGGGTTATGGCGATGGCAACGGCGGCCTGCTGCTCGCCCATTTGATCGACGGCGCGGCGCCGCGCATCGTCCGAAATACCGGCAATTCGGCACATTTGCGGAGCGATTCGGGCCAGATCGGCCCAACTGCTGGGCGGCGCGAAACCGTAAGTGCTTAGTGCCGGTATGGCTCGCAATAGGTCCTGCAGCGCAACCAATTCCTGCCGCGAATGACGTGGTTGTTTGATTCCGCTCCTGCGCCGCCTCAGGCTTGCTTCAAAAGCACATTCGCTGGCGGAGCCAGCGCTAACTGATGTCAGTTCGGGGGTAGCCGAAGGCCGGTCATCATTACTCTCTTCATGTGAATTAGGGCTTGTAGTCTGTTTGTGCGTGTCGCTTCCGGCACACCTGCATGCCGAATCCTGCGGTGCGAACGCAAGTTCAGGCCGTCGTGGGAGTTGCATAGCGCGCTCCACAAACCACTCTAAAAGCGCGGTCGCGCGACGCAAAAGCACGCTCGGTGCCCTCGTCGCGATACCGACCAAAGTGATGACTTTTTCAACACGCACCTCGAGCCGGGCCCGCGTGCCTTGCGGAATGCAGTTAGCAAACGCGAGCGCACGACGGAGATTACGCAACGCCCCACGATACCGCCGCAGCGCTGCATTTGCGGCGGCCTTTTCGACTCTGGCTTGCCTTACGAGTTCATCAAGCTCGCGGTAACGAGCGATGAGTATTCGCATGTCGATCCCGCAACCGTCTACAACCGTGCCTTCGATGTTTCGGGTAGGATAGCGCTTATAGTTGCCGCTGTCCTGCATGGTGATCAGACCGGCGTCGAAGAGGTTCGACAGCAGCCGGCTGACACGTCCGGCCGAACGATTGATTTCGAAAGCAAGCTGCTGGTTCGACTTGAAGATGATTGGCCGGCCGCCCTTTTCGAAAGCGTCCGCAGGTGCCGTGTTGATCAGTGTGGTCAATAGGTACGCCTCGGTCGCATTGACCATCCCCGTGCAGGGCAGATTTTGCGCAAGCACGGCGAGCTGTCCGCGTGTCACAGTCCCGATCTCAGCCGATAGTGCCAGGCGTCGGAATTCGGCACGTTTGGGCGTCTGTCTACGGCCGATCGACCGTTTTGGTGGCATCGGTTCTCGCACAGTCGTCTCCTGTGTTGGAGACCAGACAAAGCAACTCCGTTCACCGAAACGGTGTTTTTTAAGTTGACAGAGGAAGTGAGGTTTGCTACTCAAATTTTGGCGAAATTGATTATTAGCAAACCGTTTCCGAGATTTGTTTCGGGGGCGGTTTTTCTTTTCTGGTCCGGTCGGTTTTTCTCCGTTGCAAGATTGGAATACATTACTCGGAATCGAAATGACCCCTGCGTAATGTTGCGCGACCATAAACCGAATGATCTTTTTGGCGCAACAATCGTGCAGCGCCGCTGATAGAGCGACTCTAGTCGCCGCAAGGCCATGTGCTGCCGGCCTCGCTATGCAGGGACGCGAGCTGCCACCAGATTTGCATTTGAGCCGCGCTGTCTGGCTCCGATGCTATCTTTGCGCTCAAGCGGTTGCGCCTCTATGGGCTTATGCGACACGCCATGCGATTTGATGAAATGTCGTCGTCCCTAAAGGCTCTGCGGCTCCTTGAGTGAACGCACCGTGCGACGATTGGCGTGCGGCTGCGACAAGCGGCCACCTACCTCATGCCGGCTTCCGGCGCAATCATGAGCCATTCAGCGCTGCTGTGACCGCCCCGGCGAACCGATAGCAAAGGCGAAAGGAAGCGTTCATGAGACCACGAAGGGTGGCCATCAGCCTGCCGAATCCTTGGCTTCCCGGAGCAGACTGGGCCGACCGTCACGAGCTTCTTTTCTTCACCGAGCGGGTGACTGCGGCGGAGGCGGCGCGGCGAGCACTTGGGAGCGCATCCGGGTGGGTGCAAAGTCTTGTGACATGGCACAACCGCCTCGCGCCCATAATCGGGCTGAGCGAAACCGCGCACCCTGCGCATTCAGGCCTGATCGGTACCTTTCCGCTCCTGCACAGCGACGATCGCGAAGCCGTCGTCGGCTATGATGCCCGGCACTTGCATTTTCGTATTGTCGTGGATGTTCGTGAAGGCCCTGCTGACGGCCAGGTCATCGGCATGACCACCTTGGTGCGCCGCAGGAATGCGTTCGGGCGGCTTTGTTTTGCCGCCGCCATACCTTTGCATATGGCGATCGTCCCAGCCTTGCTGACGGGAGTTAAGCGACCCGGACATGGTGCTTCGCGGGAACGGTGAAGTAGAAGCAAGATTGAACACAGTTGCCCTGCGGCACTATCCCACAGGAAGTCGCTGGCGATGTGCTCCCCACCCAACGGGGGATGTAGTGGGCCGGAAGCTGGGGCATCACGGATGCGGGCAAGTCCAGGAAGTGCGTTGCGGAGGCCGTCCAGCTGTGTCACGGAAACGAACCTGATACGGAACGCGATTTTGGGAGGCGATGCTGTTTCTCTGATCCGAAGAGGCCTCCTGGATGATCGGCACGATTCTGTCGCGACGCGCTGGGGGCGGTCTGCGGGACTTCGCCAAGCTTGAGCCGGGAAGTGCTGCGCGACCTTCACACGATCGAAGTCAGCGGGGCCAAGATCGGTACTCTGGAATCGGAAGACGCATGACCTTATCGCACTTGGCTTTCCGGTGACCACGCGATGCGACGACTGCATTGCCGTTCACGCGAAGAAGGCGGTCGAACTCGGTGCATTACATAACGAGATTGCCGAGGCCCTCGGGGTGCTGATCGCGCTCAATGCGGGCGCGGCGCTTAGCCTATACGGCGCGTTTCGACGCCGTGTCGGCCCTACCGAAGGCGTGATCCCAACCCCGGTACGGCGCGCACTTTCTCGAACGCGCCCCCTTCGCTGGTCGCGTACTGTGACCCCTGCCTTGAGAACGGGTTGGCAGATATTCTACACAGATTGTCAGTTCATCGAAAGACGGCAAATTAGCGATGCGTTATGCTCCGATCATCGCAGGCTCTGATCCCCCATGTCATCGGCGGTCATGAGGGCCTGTCAATTGGGTGGCGCCTACGCGGTGGTCCGACTGCTTCTTGCGGAAGCGAGCGATAACTTGGACGCAAGGTCGATACCTCCCAACTCCACTGAACAGAAAAAAAGAGGTTCTTTGCATGCGCGCTGACGTGCGATGGAAATTGTGCTGGGAAAATGAGTTGCAACTGTCCGACCACGTTGAACTCACAGACTTCTTTCGGAAGACCTATGGACCGACCGGGGCCTATAATGCAAAGCCGTTCGAAGGCAGTCAAAGCTGGGCCGGAGCAAGACCTGAGCTTCGTGCAATCGCCTACGACTCGAGCGGTGTAGCGGCCCACATGGGCTTACTGCGCCGTTTCATCAAGGTTGACGGAGTCGACCTGCTGGTGGCTGAATTAGGCTTGTATGGGGTGCGTCCGGATCTTGAGGGACTCGGGATCGCCCATTCGATCCATGTCATGCTTCCAACACTGCAGGTGTTTCAAATTCCATTCGCTTTCGGTACCGTTCGGCCCGAGATGCGGAAGCACATCGAGAGGTTCGGCCGACACGGTCTGGTGACCGTTATGACCGGGATCACCGTACGCTCCACGCTGCCACACGCGCGTACCGACCTGCCGCCCACGCGCGTCGAGGATCCACTTGTCATCGTCCTGCCTGTTGGACGGCCGATCTCCGACTGGCCCGCCGCCAGGATAATTGACCGGAATGGACCAGAGCTATGAGCTATCTCTATTGCTGGTCCGAAGCGCAGACGCTTATTTGCGATCTCACGCAGCCACGCCCGCAATTCAACACCGGCGGTCGGTCGGACCGACAGCGCACCGGTCGGCGAATACAGGCGGTGAGTTCTGACAAGTGTATTCTTCTAATGAAGCAGCCGATCGATGGTTCGGCTGGCATACATCCACACGGTGGATAAAGAGACATGCGGTTCAAGGGCCTTGATCTAAATCTCCTGGTTGTGCTCGACGCCCTGATGACCGAGCGTAACCTCACGGCGGCGGCCCGCAGCATCAATCTCAGTCAGCCAGCGATGAGCGCGGCCGTCGCCCGGTTACGTACCTATTTCCGTGATGAGCTGTTTACGATGGCTGGCCGCGAATTTACCCCTACGCCGCGTGCGGAACGGCTCGCGCCCGCGGCACGCGAGGCTCTACTGCGCATTCAGCTCTCGATCATTTCCTGGGAGCCGTTTAACCCGGCCCAGTCGGATCGTCGCTTCAGGGTCATCGTTTCCGATTACGTCACATTCGTCTTTTTTGAAAGGATCGTCGAGCGTGCGGCGCGTGAAGCGCCCGCCGTTAGCTTCGAATTTCTTCCCCCATCCGACGACAACGAGGACCTTCTTCGGCGCGGCGACGTCGATCTACTAATTCTGCCGGAAATCTTCATGTCGAACGCTCGTCCTCGAACGAGATTGTTCGACGATGTACACGTGTGCGTCGGTTGTCGCACGAACGAGCAGCTGTCAGAGCCACTTACATTCGAGAGATACATGTCGATGGGGCACGTTGTGGTCAGATTCGGGGATAGCCTGAGACTGGGTATCGAGGAACGGTATTTGGTCGAGCACGGCCTGAAGAGACGTATCGACGTCGTGGTACAGGGCTACAGCATGATTCCGCCCATGCTGGTGGGGACCGAGCGTATAGGAACCATGCCTTTGCGGCTGGCGCAGCATTTCGCAAAAACAATGCCGCTGCGGATCGTCGAGCTCCCGCTGCCACAACACCTTCCGTTCACCGAGGCCGTTCAATGGCCTGCCCTTCACGATAGTGACCCGGCAAGCCTGTGGATGCGCGAGATGTTAGTACAGGAGGCGTCCAGTATGGTTTCGCCGCTTGCCACGGCCGAGTCCCCCATCGAGCCTGGATCGCGAAGGGATGTTTGTCCGGGTCGCCCCGCGAAGACGAACGCTGCGGAGAGTTCGCGGGCGTGATCCGTCATTGTCTGACCGGCATAATGCGCGAGAGCGGTCGCGGATCAAGGGAGCCCCTCGCGGCGTGCCCATCTCACCCGTGGCGCCTACACTGGCGCTGATGGCGATGCTTGTTGGTGGTGTCGGCTACATTCGGCTTGGGGCCAACGAGCTTGTCTGCGGTGGTGGGACAAGATGCTTACGAAACTACCACGCTCGAGCAGCGCGGCAGAGGCGATCCGTTATGCGATTACCTGCTGTGCGTCGCTTTGCCGCGTCCTCGACGACGGGAGATCGAGACCGACGACAACGTCGCCGAGCGGGCGATCCGGTTGACCATGCTCGGCCGCCCGCCGGAACGCGATAGCGCGGCTCTGTTTCGCCGCCGCGATTCCGTTGCACAAGGTGATCGTCCAGATCTTGCTGAGGGAGTTGCGCGGTCCGGCTTGGCCTTTCAGGGGAACGGTGATGCACAACGACGGATTGAAATCGCCTTTGCTCATTTACTCCACTTCTTGCGTCTCTGCCCTCGGGCGCCTTTCTGCCGCGGTGCATCGGAAATCAGCATCAAAGCCGTGGATGGGTTGATAGATATCCATCAAAATACATCATGTCTTTGCATCTTTCTCGATGACAATTTATCAGATAGAGCCATGACCAAGCGTCCCACAATTGGCGATCTCGCACGCGAATCCAGAGTCAGCGTTGCGACGGTCGATCGGGTTTTGAACGCCCGCCATCCGGTACGGGAAGAGACCGCGCGGCGCGTCTACGAGGCGGCCCGCGCGCTCGGTTATCCTACGGCTCGCCTCATGGAGCAGCCGGGGCCGCGCCATCTGCCTCACTATCGGCTGGGTTTTATTCTTAGAAAGCCCGCACACCCCTTCTTTGCCGCCTTTGCACGCGAAGTCGAGGCGGCAGTGAATGCCGCACCATCTTTTCATGGCATTCCGTCCATCGAGTTCGTTACGTCGAATGCACCCGGCGACCTGGTCGTGCTACTCAAAAATTTGGGCGCACGCTGCGATGCGATTGCCATGGTCGCTCCGGACCACCCGACGATCACGGAAGCAGTCGAAGATTTGAAGGTAAAAGGCATCCCGGTCTTCTCTCTGCTTTCCGATTTCGCTGCGGGCGCACGCGCGGGCTATATTGGGCTCAACAACCGGCAGGTTGGGCGGACGGCGGCCTGGATGGTGGCCAAGGCCGCAAAACGGCCGGGCAAAGTGGCGGTCTTCGTTGCAAGTCACCGTTCCCAGGGGCAGGAGCTTCGCGAAATCGGATTTCGTTCGTATTTCCGTGAGAACGCGCGGACCTTCGAGGTGCTCGATACGCTCGTAAGCCCTGAGACACGGCAGCTCACCTATGAGGCCACTCTCGATCTCATTCACCATGAACCCGAGCTCGTCGGATTTTATGTGCCTGGTGGCGCTATGGAGGGAGCCATCGCGGCTCTACGCGAGAGGCGCGAAAGCCGAAATCTTGTCGCGATCGTCAATGAGATTACGCCGGACTCACGGGCGGCGCTCGTAGATGGCATTATCACGATGGCGATCGCCACGCCGCTAGGGCGGCTTTGCCGCGAGCTGACGACGTTGATGGCACGGGTAATCGAAACCGGAACTGCAGATCCTTCAGGGCAAATCGACCTGCCGTTCGATATCTACTTGCCAGAAAATACTTCATACCCGACCGAGATCCGCAAGCGCTGAGAATTCTATCACCATGATAGAATAAAGATAGAATCCCATCATTGTCTCAGTGAATTCGTTGACCACTCTCCATCAGTCTGATCTCGTGAGCGTGTTTCTGCGGCACGGCGGTCTGACGCAGAAGATTCGGCCGCGCTCCAGAGAGGAACGCCCAAGCTAGGCGTCACCCGCTCCGCTTAACACTCAACTACCGGCGGTGCTTCGCACGGGTAGACTGAAACGGAGAAATATATGCCTGACGCAAAATTGCAGAGCGTGCTTTCATCTCTTTCGCAGCAGGCGAGTGAGTTAAATGCTCTGCCGTCCACTTGGCCGGTGCCTGATGCTCGCTGTGTCAAACTTGACACGAATGAGAATCCATTTGCGCTACCGCCACCCGTGATGCAAAGCGCCGTTGCGGCGCTCGAACGCCAGTATCTCTACCCGCAGGATGATAACATCAGCTTGAGGGAAGCAGCCGCCAAAGCTTATGGCCTCTGCAGGGATCAGGTGATTGCCGGCAACGGATCGTCTGAACTGCTAGGGCTCATTTATAGGGCTTTCCTTGGTCCGGGCGACGCCGTGGCGATGGTTTCGCCAGGTTTTTCGTTTAACCGCAAACTCGCCACGTTGCAGGGTGCACAATTTCTTGAGGTCCCGTTGAGCGAAGCTTATTCGCTGCCGACAGAGCAATTGCTTTCCGGCGCCGCCAAAGATGCGAAGTTCATTCTAGTAGCCAATCCGAACAACCCTACCGGAACATTTGTGCCGGTGGCCGATATCGAAGGCCTCGTAGCCCAATCGAACCGGTTGATCGTCCTGGATGAGGCCTACGTCGACTTTGCACCGGACAATGCGCTACGCCTTCTCGATCGCTATTCGAACCTTCTGGTCTTGAGAACATTCTCGAAAAGCTATGCCGCCGCCGGCATTCGCGTTGGTTTCGGTTTTGGTCATCCCGAGATTATTGGAAGGCTGCGCAACCTTCAGAACGTCTTCAACATGAACGTGATCGGCCACGCGGTTGGCATCAGCATCCTTTCCCATCGCGTTGCCTATGAAGAGAACCACAGACATATCAAAGGTGAAAGACAGAGAGTAAGCGTCGCCCTGTCACAGCTTGGTTTCTCTGTAACAGCCTCCCACGCCAATTTCTTGCTGGCCCAAGTGCCTTCGGGACAAGACGGAACCTGGTGGCAAGCATCCCTGAAAAGGCGAAAGATACTCGTTGCCGTCTTCCCTGAAGATGGTCTGGAAAACTGCATCCGCGTGAGCATCGGTACCAAACCCCAAATGGATGCATTTCTCGCAGCCGTCAGCGACATTTCTCACTGGCTTCGAAACGACTCCGGTGTGCATCGCACTTCCACTGATCTTCAAACTTAGGCAAGCCCACATCCTCGCTTTGTAAAGCTGCGAACGAAGAACGGGCGTCACCTGTCGCTGGAGCCGCTCAGGAAAACTCCTGGGGGTATAAGCGGTGCGAGTTGACGGCGACCGCTTCAAGACCGCGCCGCCGGCGGCGAACTTGGAAGGACAATATCTACTTGAGGAACAAGACCATTCTCGAACCAGAAAGGCATCAATGCCAGTGGTCGCTTGGGGGCAGCGGCCGAAACTTCCGCGCCAGAGTTGGAGATAATTGAATGAAAAACAGCTCTTCTTCAAAACTCGCCATCGGCATCTTCGACCACTTGGACGAAAATGGCAGCGATATCGCCCGACAATACGCGGATCGCCTGACGTTAGCTGAGACGTGTGATCGCCTCGGTTTCTACGCGTATCATCTCGCAGAGCACCACTTTACCCCTCATGGGAGAAGCCCGGCGCCAAATCTGTTCCTGTCGAGCGTTGCACAGCGAACCCACAATCTTCGTGTCGGCCCGCTCGTAATGCTGCTTAGCCTTTGCCATCCGCTGCGCGCGTTTGAAGAGATCTGCATGTTGGACCAATTGAGCGGCGGCAGGCTCGAACTGGGCCTAGGGTGCGGCTCCCTCCCGATCGAATTGGGTTACTTCGGAATTGGTGCCGACGCGGCACCGGAACGCTATGCGGAAGCCAGCAAAATCCTTATGAATGCGATGAGAGGCGGAACGCTATCCTATCAAGGTCAGTATTTTGAGCTGAACAGCGTTCCGTTGACGCTCAGGCCTCATCAGCGTCCGCATCCCCCGACATGGATCGCCACCAACCGACCCGAGTCCGCAAGCTGGGCGGCTGCGAACGGCGCAAATATCGCGTGCGTTGGGCCGTCCTGGACAGTCCGCAAGATAACTGACGCCTACCGAGCCCATCGAGAGTGCAACATTGGCGTAGACGATCAAGCACCGTTTCTCGGTTTGCTCCGCATGGTCGTCGTTGGACGCTCTGAGAAAGAAGCGCGTTCGCTCGCGGTGCCTGCTTACGAACAATGGCTCAAGAGCTTCAAATTCCTCTACGACCTCAATGAAATCCCGACACCGCCAAACCTGCCCTTGACCTTCGATGCGGCGATTGAAAGTGAATTGTGCGTAGCAGGAACGGCGACTTCTGTGCGACAAGCTCTTCTTGGTCAGCTCGAAGCGGCAGGCGCCAACTATCTTCTGTGTCAACTCGCATTTGGAAATCTGCCATTAGAGGCTTCGCTCTACACCGCAACAACCATTCGATCCGAAATTATGGATCCAGTGGGCTAACGGCGAAATCCGCCAACTTCCAAGCTCCGACTATTCGAGAGTGCCGCATAGCGTCACGGGAACTCATGAGGTAAACCCATATGGGACGCCTCCTGTACTAACATCTCGCGCATCCAGAGGCTTGCCGGATCACTATTGTGAAGGGCAGGCCATTGGACGGCCTCGGCGAATGGGGGAAGTGGCAGCGGGAGCTCGACGATTCGCAGGGGAATTGTTTTTGCGAAATGCTGCGCCAGCCGCAGGGGCATGGTCCCTATACGCTTGGTCCCCACTAGCATGGGGGGAATCATGCTGAAGCCCTGTACGACAACCTCGACACGTCTCTTGAGACCGTGCTCGCGCAAATACCACCCTTCGATGGTGGGTTGTCGGGTATTCCCGAACTTGACGGCAACGTGCCCCATCGACATGTATCTCTCGAATGTAAGTGGCTCTGACAGCTGCTCGTTCGAGTGGCAGCCGACACACACGTGCACCTCGTCGAACAGTTTCGCTTGAGGATGAGCGTTTGACATGAACATTTCCGGCAGAATCAGAAGATCGATGTCGCCGCGCCGGAGAAGGTCCGCATAGTCGTCGGCAAGAGGCAGAAATTCGAAGCTGACTCCGGGAGCTTCCCGCGCCGCACGCTCCACGATCCTTTCAAAAAACACGAGTGTGACGTAATCGGAAAGGATGATCCTGAAACGACGATCCGATTGGGCCGGGTTAAACGGCTCCCAGGAAATGATCGAAAGCTGAACGCGCAGCAGGGTCTCGCGCACCGCGGGGGCGAGCTGCTCCGCACGCGGTGTTGGGATCAGTTCGCGGCCACTCATCGTAAAGAGCTCATCGTCGAAATAGGTGCGCAATCGGGCGACGGCCGCGCTCATCGCCGGCTGGCTCAGATTGATGCTGCGTGCGGCTGCCGTAAGGTTCCGCTCGGCCATCAGAGCGTCGAGCGCAACCAGGAGATTTAGATCAAGGCCCTTGAACCGCATGTCTTCATCTATCTGTGGCGTGAATGCGCGCCATCCAAACAATCGATTTTACCGATTTATCGGCTTTCTGCATTAGAAGGATATCAATCGATGGAAATCAAGGGCATCGACGGCAAATTGCGAGTGGCGCAGGAAGACAGTGAAAGTGGTTAGATAGCCATCAGCTCTGGACATGGTCCCATGAAGGATTCTGCGAACTCAGCTTTCGGCACGGTCAGCCACGCGCTGCAGCGGCATCTTGAGAGGTTCCGCCGACATAGTCCGGTGACCGTTTTGTCGAGGCTTCGCGTGCGGTCCACGCTGCCAGACGCGGGTCTCGACAAACCGCCCACGCGCACTGAAGATGCACTTGTCATCGTTCTACCAGTTGGACGGTCGATCTCCGATTGGCCCTCTGGTAACGCGGAGCGTCTGTTGCGTGGCGCCTATGTCATGATTGCGCTCGCGACGATCGCTGTGCCTTTCTTCCTGTCAGGCCGGGGCCTGCGTGAGCTCAGAAAATAGCTTGGGCGCGCTCACATTTGCGGCAGAATGTTCTCTGGCTTCAGTTCGCCTATTTCGCCGGAGCCTCAGGTTGCCGTAATCGCCACCACGGCGTTGGTGCCGCCGAAGGCAAAGGCATTGCTGATCGCTGCCCGCACCTTGCGCTCGCGCGGAGTGTTGGGTGTCACGTCGAGGTCGCACTCGGGATCCTTCTCCCGGTAGTTCGCAGTCGGTGGGATGATCCCGTCGCGGAGCGCCATGACACAGGCAATCAGCTCGAGGGCGCCGGATGCCCCCATACAGTGGGCATGCATCGACTTGGTCGAGGACACCGACAGGGCATCGGCGTGATTGCCGAAGACGCGGCGAATTGCCTGCGTCTCGAGCCGGTCGTTGTATTTGGTGCCTGTGCCGTGCGCGTTGACATAGTCAATGTCCTCAGGGAGGAGACCGGCATCGGCAAGGCAGGCCTTCATTGCGGCGATCGGGCCTTCGACGGTCGGAGCGACAATATCGGATGCGTCTGCGGACATTCCCGTGCCGGCAAGCTCGGCGAGGATCGGGGCGCCGCGCGCCACAGCGTGCTCATAGGTCTCGAGGACCGCCATGCCCGCGCCTTCGCCGAGCACCAGGCCGTTCCGGTCGGCCGAGAACGGCCGACAAGTCTCGCGGGCGACAGCGCGCAGCGCTTCCCAAGCCTTCAACACACCCCAGGCGAGCGGTGCATCGGTGCCGCCAGCCAGCATGACGTCAGCCCTGCCAAGCCTTAGTTGGTCGATCGCTGATATGAATGCGTGGTTTGACGACGAGCAGGCCGAGGTAACGCCGAATACCGGCCCGCGCAGACCATAGAGCATGCTGACTTGGCTGGCCGGCGCGCCTGGCATGGCGCGAGGCACCGCGAAGACATTGGTGCGTGATTTCCTGTCGACGAACAGCCCGCGATAGTTCTCTTCCAGCGTCTCCGCACCGAAGATGGCGGTACCGACAACCGCGCCGATGCGATCGGTGTTGGTGTTGTCCACGATGAGCCCGGATTGCCGCAGTGCCTCGCCGGCAGCAAGAACAGCCAGCAGACTGTAGCGGTCCATCGTCGTCAGGCGCTTGCGGTCGAACTCGACCTCGGGCAACTGCTTGACCTCTGCGCCTGTGCGGATTCTCGACTCATGGAAGGGTGTCGTCGTGATCTCGCCGATCGCCGATCGGCCTGCGCGCATCGCCTCCCAGATGGAGGGCGCGCCGACGCCCATGCCGCAGATGCCGCCGAGGCCGGTTATAACGATCCGGGAACGGGCCATGACGAATGTTAATCCTTGGCTGCAATCAAGGCGCGTGTGGCCTCGATGAGGTCGCCGACGGTCCTGAGATTGCTCCAAGCCTCGGAAGTGTCCATCTCAATGCGGATATCGTAGGAATCCTCAAGATCGAATACGATGTCGGTCAGTTCGAGCGACTGGATTTCAAGAGCCCCGAGCTCGGAGTCAATAGTGACTTCTTTGTCGGTGTCCGCATGAACTTTTATCTTTTCGATGATCTCGGTTGCCAGTTGATCGGCCATTGCCTTCCCCAATTTATTCGTTCAATTCCCTTTGCAACAAAGCTGAGCGGACTGGCTCTGTCTGCCTTCGTTGCGGACAACTCTGTCTTGTTCAATAGCAACTATTGGTCAGTCTTCATTTTGCTTTAGTGGCAGCCAAGGCCAGTTGGACGCACCCAATCCCACAAAGAATCTTGCGTGAAATCCGGCGTGTGAAGGAATGCCCCACCTCACTAAATACTGTGTCGTCTTGTGTTAGCGGTTGCATATCCTCGCGTAAGTGTCAGTAGTTAACATTAGTCGTGATGGTGCAAATGTTGTTGCACGAGAATTCACGCTTTCATCCATGCAGCTTTCCGCAATATCGGTAAAATCGATTGTTTGGATGTCACACATCCACATGTTGGATGCGCCGCAGGCATACTTGGGGCTTCTGCAAATGGTCGTCTTTCGAAACATTGGACGTCGGATTGGGCGGAGTCTGGGGAGGAACAACATTTCCATATCCACGACGGCTGGTAGCGCGATCCTATACGCGGCGGTGTAGGATCTTTGGTATTCGATCTGGGGAGGCACGCATCGGTCAACCTATTGAAAATAGCCGCATTGCCGCGCTGATCGCCGGTTGATGCTGCGCGCCGCCGCGGTGAGGTTAAGCTTGCTCGTCAGAGCGTCCAGCGCGACCAGAAGATTCAGATCAAGGCCCTTCATCATCCATAACGTGGATGGGTGCTATCCAAACAATCGATTTTACGAATTTATCGGCCTACTGCATTAGAAGACCATCACTTGACGGAAATCAAGGTCATCGACGGCACATTTGCAAGTGGCGCAGGAAGGGACCGGGAGTGGTTAGGGAGCCCATCAGCTCTGGAACGGAGTGCCACCAAGGCTTCGAACGTTCCAATTACATGTCATCGGACCGCTGACAGCAGCCTCTGACATTGACCATTCGCCCACAGCTTCGATCGTACGATCGGGCGCCTCTAGCAAACAGCAAAACAACAAGGAGGGCTTTGCATGCGCTGCGAGGTGCGGTGGAGTCTATGTTGGGAAAATGAGTTGCAACTGTCCGACCATATCGAACTCACCGAGTTCTTTCGGAAGGCCTATGGGCCTACTGGGGCGTTCAACGCAAAACCATTCGAGGGTAGCCGAAGTTGGGCCGGAGCCAGGCCCGAGCTCCGCGCAATCGCCTACGATTCTCGTGGTATTGCTGCCCATATGGGCTTGTTGCGCCGTTTCATCAAGGTCGGCGAGGTCGATCAATTAGTGGCTGAACTAGGGTTGTACGGGGTCCGTCCGGACCTTGAGGGACTCGGAATCGCCCATTCGATCCATGTCATGCTTCCAGTACTGCAGGAGCTTGGCGTTCCATTCGCTTTCGGCACCGTTAGGCACGCGCTGCGCAAGCATGTAGAGCGGTTCGCCCGATACGGTCTGGTGACCATTTTGTCGGGGGTTCACGTGCGCTTCACGCTACCAGAGGCGCGCCTCGACAAGCCACCCACGCGCACCGAAGATGCACTTGTCATCGTTCTGCCAGTCGGACGGTCGATGTCAGACTGGCCCGCCGGTACGACAATCGATCGGAACGGACCAGAGCTATGACGCACGTTAATTGCTTTTCCGAAGTGCACAATGTGTGCACCGACGGTACCGGTCAGCACAGCGTTTATCTGACGTTCGATGACGGGCCTCATCCATTTTGCACACCGGAAATCCTCGATGTGCTGGCTGAACACCGGGTGCCGGCGACATTCTTCGTCATCGGCCAGTACGCGGCCGACCAGCCCAACCTGATCCAACGAATGATTGCCGAAGGGCATGAAGTCGCTAACCACACAATGACTCATCCGGACCTGTCCAAATGCGGACCCGACGAAATACAGCAAGAAATACTGGAGGCGAACAGAGCCATCACAATGGCGTCCCCGCGAGCCTCGGTGCGGCACATCCGCGCTCCGTATGGGATCTGGACCGAAGAAGTGCTCACGGCGTCAGCGGACGCTGGACTGAATGCGGTCCACTGGTCGGTGGATCCGCGAGATTGGTCCAGTCCCGGGATCGACGCCATTGTCGATGGAGTGCTCGACTCCGTCCGGCCGGGTGCAATTGTGCTGCTGCACGACGGATGCCCTCCCAGCGAGTTGCAACCCGGCACTGACCGCGGTCTGCGCTACCAGACCATCCTGGCGTTATCCAGCATAATTCCAGCCTTGCAAAGCCGCGGCTTTGTATTCCGCTCGCTTCCTCAAGATTACTGAAGACGAGATCCCCATGAATTTGCTTGACACAACCAGCACTGTCGCCATCTCGCTTTATGCGCTGCTCTCGACTGCCTATAAAAGCATGCAGGCCATTTACTCTGTGCCGGCATACGATTCATCGGCGTCTGAGCGCCCGGCCGGCTTCGACGAACTACCGAGCGTAGATGTCATCGTCCCTTGCTTCAACGAGGACCCGCGCACGCTTTCGGACTGCTTGGCTTCCATTGCGGACCAGGTATACGCGGGGCAACTGCGGGTTTACGTGGTTGATGACGGTTCTGGAAATCGCGACGTCTTGCGACCTGTGCATGAGACCTACGCGCGCGACCCCAGGTTCAAGATCATTCTGCTTCCGCAGAATGTTGGCAAGCGCAAGGCGCAGATCGCCGCGATACGCCGCTCAGATGGAGATATGGTGTTAAACGTCGACTCAGACACGATACTCGCGTCGGACGTCATCTCGAAGCTTGTACCGAAGATGCAAAATCCAGCGGTCGGGGCGGCCATGGGGCAGTTGACGGCCAGCAACCGAGACGACAGTTGGTTGACCAGGTTGATCGACATGGAGTACTGGCTGGCTTGCAACGAGGAGCGTGCTGCACAGGGTCGCTTCGGTGCCGTTATGTGCTGCTGCGGCCCATGTGCCATGTATCGCCGCTCTGCGCTCGTTATGCTGCTGGACCAGTACGAGTCGCAATATTTTCGCGGCAAGCCGAGCGACTTCGGCGAGGATCGCCACCTCACTATTCTCATGCTGAAGGCAGGCTTTCGAACTGAGTACGTGCCGGACGCCATCGCGGCTACAGTCGTTCCTAACAGGCTAAGGCCGTATCTGCGCCAACAACTGCGTTGGGCACGGAGCACGTTCCGGGATACGTTGCTGGGGCTTCGCCTACTGCCCGGCCTTGATCGCTTTCTGACGCTGGACGTGGTCGGACAAAATCTCGGGCCGCTGCTTCTTGCGCTATCGGTACTAACGGGCCTCGCACAGCTTGCACTGACTGGCACCGCGCCTTGGTGGACGATCCTGATGATTGTGGCCATGACCGGCATTCGCTGCAGCATTGTGGCGTTTCGGGCCCGCCAACTTCGATTTCTGGGCTTTTCTCTGCACACATTCATCAACATCTTTCTGTTGCTGCCGTTGAAAGCCTATGCGTTGTGTACATTGAGCAATAGCGACTGGCTGTCGCGCGGCTCCGCCGGCAACTCGTCGAACAAGACGGGGAAACAGGCCCCCATCCAAAGTCCGGTCACTGAATTAAGCAATGCAGAATTCTCGGCACATGCGACGCCGCTTCGAAGGCTAAACCTCGCGCGCGATTCTTCGAGGTTTAGTGACGTCTGACTGCATTTGCAGCGACGAGTGATCGTTACTTTACCAAGGTGGACGAGTTGACACAAAATTATCAATTGCTGAATCGGGAGCTGGCCGCAGACGATCCGTGGCGGCTCGACGGCAACCCGTTCGAGCAGAAGCGTTACGCGCAAATGCTCCGATTGTCGCTTGCCGAAGGTTCTATCACACATGCACTCGAAGTCGGATGCGCTGCTGGCGCATTCACCGAGAAATTGGCGCCCCACTGCCAACGGCTCACCGTGATCGATGTCGTGCCGCAAGCGATTGCTCGAGCGCGTCGACGAATGAAGGAGCCGCCGCACATCAACTGGACAGTCTCCGATGTTCAACAGTTTGCGCCTGATGAGCGGTTCGATCTGATCGTTGTGGCGGAAGTGCTCTACTACGTTGGAGAGATAGCCGATATGCGGGCGGCCGTCCGCAATCTGGTGCGGATACTTGCGCCAGGTGGGCATCTGGTCTTCGGATCGGCGCGCGATGCCAATTGCCGGCGCTGGGGTCACGCAGCTGGTGCCGAGACGGTCATCGCCATGCTGAACGAGACGTTGATCGAGGTAGAGCGGCTTGAGTGCCGGGGTGAGTCGGTCAACGAAGACTGCTTGCTCGCCCGTTTCCGGAAGCCGGTTTCCGGTTCCTTATGAATTGAATTGTCGACGTTAGACATTGGAGACACCATGCGCATCTGTGGTATCAAGCTGACCCATGACGGGGCGATCGCGCTTGTCGAGGATGGACGGCTCGTCTTCTGCATCGAGCAGGAGAAGCGGGACAACAATCCGCGATATCAAACCATCGATAATCTCGATGCAATTGTTGCCGCTTTGGCGCAACACGGTCTGAAACCGCGCGATGTTGATCAATTCGTTATCGACGGCTGGGACGGTGAGGACGAGTCGCAGTTCCAGGTGCTCAGTGGGGTGGCTCCCTTAACTCTCAAAGGGGCGCCTTATGTCGAACGCTACGCCGACGGCCTTCTCGAATGCCTCGACGGCTCCGGTCTGATTCTCGATGACTGGGCTTTTCCTTATAAGAGCTATCCCCATGTAACGGGCCACGTGGCCTCCGCATACTGCACCAGCCCGTTCGCGAAAGCCGGACAACCGGCGTTCTGCCTGGTGTGGGACGGCTGCATCTTCCCGCGCCTTTATCATGTGGATGGCCAGGGCGCACGGTTCCTCGAATGCCTCTTCCCGGTGATAGGCCAGGCCTACGCTGCCGCGGGCCATTATTTCGGACCCTATAAGAAGGCGAGCCGGGGAGGCTGGGATTTAGGGATCGCCGGCAAGCTGATGGCCTATATCGCGCTAGGGTCGGTTCATGAAGACATTGTCGCGGTGTTTCAGGAGCTTTACGAGGAGCGCTTTGCGGCCGATACGGAGCTTGCCAGCCGTTATCGCGCGAACATCAATAACGCCGAGACCTCGCTCGCGGCAGTGCATGATTTCTTCGATGCCAGCGTAGTCCGATTGGAGGCCAAGTCACCCGAAGATGTGCTTGCATCGTTTCATCTCTTCCTCGAGCGCCTCCTCGTCCACGAAATGACGATGGCCTTGCAGCGCCACTCGTTTCCAGGGCCGCGCAATTTGTGTGTAGCCGGCGGCTGCGGTCTGAACATCAAATGGAACAGTGCACTACGCGAGACGGGCCTGTTTGATGACGTCTGGGTCCCGCCTTTCCCGAATGACAGCGGCTCTGCAATCGGTGCGGCCTGCTGCGCAATGGTGGCGCAGCAAGGCTTCGTGCCGCTGGAATGGTCGGTTTACAGCGGCCCGGTCTTGCAAAGTGGGCATGTGCCGGCCGGATGGGATGCCACGCCTTGCAGCATGCCGGAACTCGCCACCATCCTCGCCAGCAACAAGCCGGTGGTTTTCCTTTCCGGATGCGCCGAGCTTGGACCTCGGGCTTTGGGAGGCAGAAGCATTCTCGCAGCCGCGACTTCGGCGGAAATGAAGGATTTTCTCAACGAAGTAAAATTTCGCGAACACTTCCGGCCGGTAGCGCCGATATGCCTGGAGGACCGTGCGCCGGATATATTCAGCCCCGGAACGTCCGATCCATACATGTTGTTCGATCATCAGACACGGATGGAATGGCAGGACAAAGTTCCCGCTGTTGTGCACCTGGACGGATCTGCGCGGCTGCAAACGATCGCTAGGAGCTCTCAGCACAAAGTCGCCGAACTACTCGTCGAATATGAAAAACTCACGGGCATTCCGCTGCTTTGCAACACAAGTGCCAATTACCATGGACGTGGCTTCTTCCCCGATGCAGCGGCCGCCTGCGAGTGGGGGCGCGTTGAACACGTATGGTGCGACGGCACGCTGCTGACGAAAACGCAGGCATATCAGCAAAAGCCAGTCGCCAGCGCCTTTACGGGTAGATGAGCGCATGTCCATGGTAGCAATCGATCTTGCCGGCATAAGTAAGAGATATGGTGACAAGCTCGTGGTTGACGGGCTGTCGTTGAGCGTTGCGCCGGGCGAATGCTTCGGCCTGTTGGGACCGAACGGCGCGGGCAAAAGCACGATTGCCCGTATGGTCCTCGGCATGACATCGCCTGATGCAGGACAGATTACCGTGCTCGGCGTCCCGGTACCGGCGCGGGCTCGCTTGGCGCGCAGGCGAATCGGCGTGGTCCCCCAATTCGACAACCTCGACCCTGAGTTCACTGTACGCGAGAACCTGCTGGTCTACGGGCGCTACTTCGGCATGAAAACACGCGAGGTCAAAGCGGTTATGCCGTCGCTTCTCGAGTTCGCTCGCCTTGAGAGCAAGGTGGATGCCCGTGTCTCCGAACTGTCCGGCGGCATGAAGCGGCGCCTGACGCTGGCGCGTGCGTTGATCAACGACCCGCAGCTGCTTGTGATGGACGAGCCGACCACCGGTCTCGATCCGCACGCTCGCCACCTGATCTGGGAGCGCCTGCGTGCCCTGCTGGCGCGCGGCATGACGATTATCTTGACGACCCACTTCATGGAAGAGGCTGAGCGGTTGTGCGATCGGCTGTGCGTGCTCGAAAGAGGTCGCAACATCGCCGAAGGCCGCCCTCATGCGCTGATCGACGAACTGATCGGGTGCGAGGTCATCGAGATTTACGGCGGCAATCCGCATGAACTGCAATCGCTGATTAGCCCCTACGCCCAACGCATCGAAGTGAGCGGCGAGACACTCTTTTGCTACGCGTCCGATCCGGAGCAGGTGCGCGTGCGGCTGCGCGAGCGCACAGGTTTGCGTGTTCTGCAGCGTCCGCCGAATCTCGAGGATGTGTTTTTGCGGCTGACCGGGCGCGAGATGGAGAAGTGAGCTATGGGTGAAGGTCGTGCCGCGGCTCTGCCCGCCAACGCTTGGAACTGGATCGCCGTATGGCGACGTAACTATCTGGCATGGAAAAAGGTAGCGCTTGCGTCGATTCTCGGGAACTTGGCTGATCCTATAATCTACCTGTTCGGCCTCGGCCTTGGCCTCGGAATTGTTATAGGTCGCGTTGACGGCACGTCGTATGTTGCTTTTTTGGCAGGCGGCATGGTGGCGACAAGCGCGATGACGTCTGCGACATTCGAGACGATTTACGCGGCCTTCGCTCGCATGCACGCTCAGCGCACCTGGGAAGGGATTCTCTACACACAACTTACGCTCGGCGACATCGTTCTCGGTGAGTTGGCTTGGGCAGCCACCAAGGCATTTCTCGCCGGTACGGGTATTATGATTGTTGCCACCTCGCTGGGCTATGCGGCGTGGCCGTCCATACTTTATGCGCTGCCGGTGATCGTGCTCACTGGCTTCGCCTTCGCGAGCCTGGCGATGGTCGTCACGGCACTTGCTCCCAGTTACGACTATTTCGTTTTTTACCAGACGCTCGTCCTCACACCGATGCTGTTTTTGTGTGGCGCGGTCTTTCCGATCAATCAGCTGCCCGGCGCCTTTCGGGAGGCTGCGCAGTTCTTGCCGTTGGCACATGCAATCGAGCTCATTCGTCCAGCAATGCTTGGCCGTCCGGCGGACAGCATCGGCCTGCATATCGGCGCGCTTTGCATCTACGCAGTCTTGCCGTTCTTCCTGTCGGCGGCACTGTTTCGTCGGCGTCTGATGTCTTGACGCTACTCGCCACCAGACGAGAAGGAGAAACGTGATGCAGTCTCGCGAACTTGGCCGCAGCGGCCTGCAGATTAGCGTGCTCGGCCTGGGCACGATGAGCTGGGGAGAGCAGAACACGGAAGCGGAGGCGCATGCGCAACTGGACGCAGCCCTCGATGCCGGCATAAACTTTGTCGATACTGCAGAGATGTACCCTGTGCCACCCCGTGTCGAGACACATGGACTTACGGAGCGTTATATCGGCAGTTGGATACGCAAGACCGGCCGCAGGCAAGACATCGTGCTCGCAACAAAAGCGGTCGGGCCTGCTCGAGCAGGAAAGGCGAACCTACCATATGTGCGCGACGGCCAGGTCAGCTATACCCGCGCCAATCTGTTCGAGGCCGTAGACGCAAGCCTCCAAAGGCTCGAGACGGACTATATCGACCTCTTTCAACTGCACTGGCCTGACCGTAGCACCAACGTCTTCCAACTGCTCGACTACCAGTACGAGCTCGACGACGATACGGTTCCTATCCTTGAGACGCTGGAGGCGTTGGACGCTCTGGTCAAGAGCGGCCGCATTCGTCACATCGGGCTCTGCAACGAAACACCTTGGGGCTTGGCACGCTTCCTCCATCACGCGGAGGCACAAGGGCTAGTCCGCGTGATAAGCACTCAGAATCCGTACAATCTGCTCAACCTGGACTTCGAATTTGGTCTCGCCGAGATGGCACTGCGCGAACAGGTGGGACTGCTTGCATACTCGCCGCTCGCCATGGGCACGCTGACTGGGAAATACCTGGATGGCCAGCGGCCAACTGGCTCGCGGCTGAACTTGTTCGGCCGGTTCTTCCGCTACAGCAACGAGAGGGCGCAGCATGCGGCACTCGCATATACGACGCTCTTCCGTGAACATGGCATCGATCCGGTGCACGGGGCGTTGTCGTTCGTCAGGGGCCGGCCATTTGTTGCAAGCACTCTGGTAGGCGCTACCTCGGTGCAGCAACTGCAGCACAACATCGCCAGCCTGCAAGTCACCCTGTCACGCGAAATCCTGGATGGAATCCAGTCGATCTATCAGCGCTATGGAACGGCGCCGCCGTAACTCGGGTGTTGGGCTTCTGGTGCAAACTCACGCCGCCGATATAGGTCTCGTGAGCGTCTTTAGAAGCTGCCTGACGAGTCACGGGGTTGCGATCGGCGAACGCGCGCCGATCTTAAGCGGCCGCAGATTCTTGCACTGGTGGCACCGCCAATCCTTCGCGAACTATTTTTCAGTCGGGAACACATGCAATGACCCACTCCCAACCTGCGCCTGCGCCATTTGTGATCCTTGGGATGCCAAGGACTGGAACGCACTACCTCGAAGAGTTGCTGAACGAGCACCCGAACGTGTTGAGCAATGGTGAGTTACTCAACAGGTATGATGCCAATTGGCCGGATAAGGACCGCCTAATGCGCAGCGATCGCGAGCTCCTCGAGCTCGCATATTTGCGCTTCCCGGCACGGAGCGACAAGAAGGTCACGCATATTGGATGCAAGATCAACGAACCTCAGTTTCAGGAACGTCCAGACTTTTTTGACGAACTGGCGCGTTGGCCGGGGCTCAAGGTCATCTTCTTGTCGCGCAGAAATACATTGGAGTCGCTGCGCTCGTTGGTGCAGGCAAGGCAAAGCCGCCAATGGCTCAAATTCAGCTCGGATGACGATACGGCTCCGCCGCCACGGGTAAAATTGTCGATCGCCTCCTGCGAGGACTACTTCAAGGTCGCTGATGATTTCCACACGCGAATCGCGCATTCCTACGCTTCGTCCAGCTTGCTTGAGATCGAGTACGAGACGCTTCTTCTTGAACCCGCTGCATGCTTGGAAACCGCTTTGCGATTTTTGGGTGTTCAGGCGCTTCAACTTTCTGGCCGCGCTACTCTTCAGCGCCTGGAAAAGCGGCCGTTGGAGGAAACGGTCGAGAATTTCGAAGAGTTGCGGCGTCACTTCGCAGGCGGACCTTACGCGAGATTCTTTGAGCTTGATGACGCTATAGTCCCGAAGGGATAAGTGACATGTCTCTTTCCCATCTTCGGCGACTTGAAGCTGAAGCAATTCACGCCATTCGCGAAGTTGTAGCGACGTTTTCAAATCCGGTTGTACTTTATTCTATCGGAAAAGACTCTTCCGTCTTGTTGCATCTGGCGATGAAGGCGTTTTTTCCGTCCAAGCCACCTTTCCCTTTCCTCCATGTGGACACCACATGGAAGTTTCGCGAAATGATCGAATTCCGCGACAGGATGGCGAAGGAGCGCGGCTTCGATCTTCTGGTTCATACCAATCAGGACGGCCTGGACCAGGGCATCGGACCATTTTCGCACGGGTCGAATATTCACACGCACATCATGAAGACGGTTGCCTTGCGGCAGGCGCTCGACAAATACGGATTTGATGCAGCGCTCGCGGGCGCCCGGCGCGACGAAGAGAAGTCGCGCGCCAAGGAGCGCATATTCTCGATCCGCAATGGCCAGCACGGCTGGGATCCCAAACACCAGCGTCCCGAACTTTGGAAAACCTACAATACGCGCATTCGTCCAGGCGAGACGATGCGGGTGTTTCCGCTTTCGAATTGGACCGAATTCGACATCTGGCAATACATCATGACCGAGGACATACCGATCGTGCCGCTTTATTTTGCGGCGAGGCGCCCGGTGGTTGAGCGTGATGGCATGCTGATCATGGTCGACGACGATCGCATGCCTCTTCAGCCGGAGGAGAGCGTGACCGAACGGCTTGTGCGCTTCCGCACGCTCGGCTGCTATCCGCTCACGGGCGCGATCGAGTCGGAAGCCGCGACCGTCGCCGACATATTGCGCGAGATGCTGACGGTGCGCACCTCCGAGCGACAGAGCCGGCTCATCGACCGGGACGAGGCCGGCGCGATGGAGAAGAAGAAGCGGGAGGGCTACTTCTGATGTCCTATCTTCCTACTCTTGCGCCGCTCGACATCCAGGCGCACCTGGCCGACCAGGACAACAAGTCGATCCTTCGATTTATAACCTGCGGTTCGGTGGATGACGGCAAGTCGACATTGATCGGCCGGCTGCTGTTCGATGCGAAGCTGGTCTATGAGGACCAGCTTGCCAATCTGGGGCGCGTCGGCGCGCAGCGCAGCGCGAACGGTGACGACATGGATCTCGCCCTTCTGCTGGACGGTCTCGAGGCCGAACGCGAGCAGGGCATCACCATCGATGTGGCCTATCGTTATTTTTCGACCTCGAAGCGCAAGTTCATCGTGGCCGACACTCCGGGGCACGAAGAATATACCCGCAACATGGTCACCGGGGCCTCGACGGCGGCTCTTGCGGTGCTCCTGATCGACAGCCGTCAGGGGGTTCTTCCGCAAACACGACGCCACTCCTACATTGCGTCGCTGCTCGGCATCCGCCATGTCGTGCTGGCAGTGAACAAGATCGACCTTGTGGGCTACAGCCAGAGGGTGTTCGAGGGGATAGCGGAAGACTATCTGCACTTTGCGCGCGAACTTGGCTTTCAGAGCATCAAGCCGATACCCATTTCGGCGCGCTATGGCGATAACGTCATCGCGAACTCGGAGAAGACGCCCTGGTACCAGGGTGCCGCCCTTCTCGAATATCTCGAAACGATCGACTTCGATCGCCAGGAGGCGCAGAAGCCGTTCCGCTTTCCCGTTCAACTGGTCATGCGGCCCGACGCGAACTTCCGGGGATATGCGGGGCAGATAGCGTCCGGCAAGATTTCGGTCGGTGACCAGGTGATCGTCGCAAAATCGGGGCAGCGCACCTCGATCAGGAGCATCGTCACCTATGACGGCGAAGTGCAGAAGGCCGTGGAAGGCGAAGCGGTCACCCTGGTGCTTTCGGACGACGTCGAGGTCTCCCGCGGCAACATGTTGGCCGCGCCGGGCGCCAGACCGTTCGTCGCCGATCAGTTCCAGGCCCACATGATCTGGTTCGATCCGAGCCCGATGATGCCCGGGCGAAGCTATATCCTGCGCACGGAGACGGACAGCGTGAATGCGACCGTTACCGCGCTCAAGCACCAGGTCAACATCAACAGTTTCGTGCGCGAGGCGGCGAAGTCCCTGCAGATGAACGAAATCGGCGTCTGCAATATCTCGACCCAGGCGCCGATCGTCTTTGACGCATACAAGGACGACCGGACGACGGGGAACTTCATAATTGTCGACCGGATTTCCAATGCGACGGTCGGCGCAGGGATGATCGATTTCCCGCTGCGTCGCGCCGACAACGTCCATTGGCAGGCGACCGACGTCAACAAGGGCGCACGCAGCGCGATCAAGAACCAGCGGCCGGCGGTCCTCTGGTTCACCGGGCTCTCCGGTTCGGGAAAATCGACGATCGCCAATGCGCTCGACAAGGTTCTGCATGCGCGGGGCAAGCATACCTATCTGCTGGACGGCGACAATGTGCGCCACGGCCTTAATCGGGACCTTGGCTTCACCGACGAGGATCGGGTGGAAAACATTCGGCGGGTGGCGGAAGTGGCGAAGCTCATGGCCGACGCCGGCCTGATCGTGCTCGTATCCTTCATTTCTCCCTTCCGCGACGAACGGCGGATGGCGCGTGAACTGATGGAAAAGGGCGAGTTCATCGAGATCTTCGTCGATACGCCCCTGGAAGAATGCGCGCGCCGCGATCCGAAGGGCCTCTATGAAAAGGCGCTGGCGGGCAAGATTGCGAATTTCACCGGCATTTCTTCGCCCTATGAGGCGCCGGAAAATCCGGAACTGCATCTTCACACGGTTGGCCACGAGCCGATCTCGCTGGCCCTCAAGATCGAGGAATATCTCGACCGGATGACGGAGGAGAAATGACGTCGTTGTGTGAGGTGCTCGAACGCATCGCCGTCGATGCCGGCGAGGCGATTCTTGGTGTCTATGATGCCCGTACCAAGGTGTCTTGCAAGGGCGGGCTGGGCCATCGTCTTTGAGGAACTGACGACGGCGTTTCGAGTGCTCCTATCACTGTCAAGGAGCCGTAGTTCAGGGCGTGCTCCGATGATACTGGCTGACGGAAGGAACATCCTGATGGAGTCGCGGGAGGTGGTCGAAGAATGGGTTAGACGCTTCAATAGGTGTGACGCGGTCGCCGTTGCAGAACTGTACCGTGAAGACGCCTTGCATCTTCCGGCAAGGCAGCATTGCGTCGAAGGTCGCTCTGCAATCCAAAAAATGTTCGAGCGGGATTTCGCGGTGGCGAGTATGACCTGCATTCCAGCGGTGATATACGAAATAGGTGCCAGCGTAGTACTCGAATGGCGCGATCCATCGGGCCGGCGAGGATGTGGCGCCTTCGCTGTCCGCGATAGTCGCATCGCCTTTGTCTACTGGGACGAAACTTGCGTCCTTTCGGATGCAAAATCTTCCACTTGAATGAATGCCGGGGATTGCCGTTGAAGCCGGCTCCGGGAACGCGGTGATGCTGACCTATACGCGGGCCGTCATTCTCAGCTAACGCGTGAAATCCGGCCTGGCGGTAGCCCAATCGCGCGGGAAGAAACTGGGACGCGAGCCCGGACAACGACCGAAAACGGACCGCTGGAACCGAAGGGGACTGGTCCTCGTTGGCCGTAGCTATGTCAGCAACCATGATCTCGCCATCAGTAAGGACACGGTAGCCTACATAGCAACGCGAAGCCGATCGGGCGGCAAATGACGAAGTCCGCCCATTGCCGCTGTTCAGTTATCTGTACGGCGACGACCGTGGCGGTGGGCAGAGGTCGTCCACCTAGCCGTTCGGAAAGAGCAGCTTGCGTCAGAAGCGGTCATTTCGCGCGGCATCAATGGCTGACGGACATGGGGCCGTGACCGGAGCGGCGGTTTTCGGGCGAATGAGGCGGAAAAGCTGCCGTTCCACTGACGACCCCATTTTCGGTCATTTAGGGTGCAGTTGAGAGTTGCCCAAAGCAGCTATTCCCTCCGATATGCCAAGCTCGAAACAGCGAATAGGCGCTAGATAACAATCGGAATAGCCGTAACATCGTTTGGCTCCTCGGCCAGCTTAAATTCGAGATTGGCTGTCTCGATCGCACCACTGACGCTCGGGCGCACGATGATCGTCATTTTCGACAAGGATAACCCGTCATGCGCAAGCCATTGAAGCACAGAATGAGAACCGGCCTTTACCCCGAAATCGACCCCTTCGTTCGCATTTTTCCGGGTCAGATAGTGCTCCACTGAACTGGCCGTGATGTCGGCAAGGCTGAGAAGGTCAAGATGCCCAAGGCCACGATTCTTAAATGGGGCGGCTCCACTGAAGACAAGAAAATGGCTGTCTTGAGCGTAGATGCCGACGGCTCGCGCCAAAAGGTCCAGCGCTTGCCGATGGAGGTCCTCGTTGGCGCAGATCGTGTCGTTGTCTGACATCCAAAACACCTTCTGGCCTGATCGGGCAAGCAGCGCCACAAGGAATGCCACACAGTGAACCACCCGGAGTAGCTTTTCGGCGGCATCAGGCTTCCAGGTGCCCAGGCCGGCCTGCCGGAGGGTTTCGGACAGGCTCGTCTGCGTCTTCTTCTCGTTCGGACCGAAGAGGGTCAGCAGCTTTTTGTCGATGACAATCGTCAGCAAAAATCCATGCAGCAGCAGATCCGCGGCTTTAAGATAGTCGGGCAAGGCTCGCTGCATCTGGCCCATGCGGAAGTCCTTGAACGCAATCTCCTTGTCGCCAAGTCGCGATTGTGCCCGAATATCGCTCACCTTACCAAGGAAGGCTCCACAGGTATTCCAGCCGCATGTGAGGAACGAGTAGGTGTGATAGTCTCCCGAGGATTCTCCCGCATAATCGGAAAAGACGGCCACCGTCTCATTACCATGGGCCGTCAGGTTAGGAAGAATCAACCTGCCCCGACGGTTCGACTTCTGCATCATGTCCTGCAGGATTTGCACCAGCTCGTTATAGTCGATGCCGGCATCAGGCTTCAGGATCTCGAGGTCCGGACTCTTCCAGACGAGACCGTTGGCAAACTCGGTGAGGAATTTAATCTGTTCGGGGCTTAAGCCAGCCTGGCCGATTCGTTCACTCACTGTTGTTCTCCGCACGTGTTCTGCGTGAGCAATACTCAGCCCCTGGTTCAAGTTCAATGGGATGTAAGGAATCATTGCCGCAGCAATTAGACCGCGACCGTCGTCGTTGAAGGAAAGATCTCGTATACCAAACCAGACGGCGGACGGGCCAAGAAGGCTATCACCGGCAGCAGCGAGAAAACTGAATCTGGCGGCGACGGGATGCCCAAGTTCTCCTAGGCTTGCCATTTCATGCTTACAACATTATTGTTGTAAGCATGATTCCCGCTCTCGTCCCATTGCCCGGTTCTCCGTGGACCGTTCTGCCCCCTGGGAAGCACGCGGCGAGTTTGGAAGATGTGGCGGCTGCTTTTGCAACGGACGCCTGGCGGCGTGAGCTTTTCGAGGGACTCATTATCGCCTCTGGCAAGCTGCGATTGGCTGGATGTCCGATGATCTACCTAGACGGCAGTTATGTGACGGGCAAGCCGAGGCCCGGCGACTTCGATGCATGCTGGGACCCTACGGGTGTTGATCCGGCCAAACTTGATCCAGTGTTCCTGGAATTTGCCAACGGTCGGTCAGCGCAGAAAGCGGCATTCAAGGGCGAGTTCTTTCCGTCCTCGATGATGTGCGCCGATGTTGGGCAGGCATTTGTAGATTTTTTCCGACTGGATCGTTTCACTGGAAAAGAGAAAGGGATCATCTCCATTCCGCTTTCGGCCGATCCGCTTCTTTCGAGGAAGGTGCAGCCATGATCTACAGCGACAAACAATACGGCGTATCGAATGCGCAACTTGCGAAGTTGCAGGACGCGCTCGCCGCTGCGAAGGTGCGCGCGACGGATCAGGCATGGCTCAAGAAGGCGGAGATCGATGCACTCAAGAGCCAGATCGCCGATGTAGAGGCTGAGCTCGCCGAATACGATCTTCTCAAATCAGGCCAGGTCTCGTTCTCGAAAACCTATGCGCTTGAAGATTTGCCGCGCGTGCTGGTGCAGGCGCGGATTGCGTCCGGCATGAGCCAGACGGACCTCGCCGAAAAACTCGGTATGAAGCCCCAACAGGTGCAGCGATACGAGGCGACCGACTATATGGGAGCGAGTCTTGGTCGGCTGATCGAGATTTCGAAGGCGCTCGGCGTGAAGGCGTCGGGGAGCTTCGAGGGGCCGAAGCAGGCCGGCGGTTCGGTGTTCGCGTGGGGTGATGCCGACGATATCGTCTGGGGTCAGCTTCCCTACAAAGAGATGATCAAGCGCAAGTGGTTCGATGTGCCGCGCGGGGCAAGTCCGATCGAGCGCGTGAAGGAATATTTCCTGCACGCGGCCGGACCGCAATTCGCGACGGCGTTTCACCGCAAGAAGATGCGCAGCGGGAACGTGCCGAACGAATATGCCCTGCTCGCGTGGCAGGCGCGTATTCTGGAGCGGGCGCGTAGCAAGATTGAAGTAGAAGAAATCGGAACCTTCGAACTCGATGACCGGTGGCTGCCAGAGTTAGTGCGTCTGACGAAACGGCAGGACGGGCCGAAGCGTGCCCGTGATCTGCTGGCTGAAAAAGGCATCGTGTTGATCGTCGAACGTCACCTTCCGGGGTCATATCTGGACGGGGCTGCGATGCTCGCCGACGGCGAAACGCCGGTCGTTGGCCTCACATTGCGGTATGACCGGCTGGATAATTTCTGGTTCGTGCTGATGCACGAGCTCGGTCACGTCTTCCTGCATCTCTTCGACGGTCTGCGTTTTGACTTCTTCGACGAGGAAGGCGGCAATGATGGCGATGCGATTGAGGCGGAGGCCGACAAATTCGCGCTCAATGCGTTGATACCGGAGGACTTGTGGGACCAGTGCCTATCGCGCTTCGCCTTGTCGGAAGAGGCGGTGAAAATCGATGCGGAGGCGATTGGCATCGATCCGAGCATCATCGCGGGGCGCATCAGGAAGGAGCGCGGCAACTATGCCATCCTGAATGATCTTGTTGGCCGGGAACAGGTACGCTCTCAGCTTGAAGAGGCGAATAATGATCTTGACTAAGGATATGTATGTTCCGGCGCTGCGGTGGCGGCAGGGCGAATATCAGGCGCTTGCCCGCCTTGCCGCAGCAGTCAAGGAACGTATCGTGCCCTATGTCACCATTCCCGAAGTCGAATTCGATTTCGAGCTGTGGCAGCCGAAGAAGTCGGTCCAGGAGCATGTCCATCCCTTTTCCGCCCGCTTCAATGCTAAGTGGGGGCAGCGGCCGGCTTGGGTCGGGGTGCATCCCAGTATCGCGGATAAGCCTATGGGGGATGGCCGCGACATCTTCACGTACGTCTTTGAAGCTCTGCGCGCATTCCAGGCAAGTTCGATCCCTGCGCTTCCGCTCGGTTCCTCCCCTCCGATGATAGGTTCTGTCGCGGCGATCGTTGCCGCCGACGGCCTTGGGGCGGCCATCACGGTCCGGCTGGAGGATCTGATGAAGCTGGATGCGCGCACGCGCATCGAGGCTTTGGCCGCGTCGCTCGGTCTATCACTCGACGAGGTTGACCTCGTCATCGATCTCGGTGCGCCAAATTTCGAGCCCTATGATGCGTTCGCAGGGGCGTTGATCGCAGCAATGCGAAGGCTTGGCGCCTTGCACGCTTTTCGCAATTTTATCGCCATCAGCACGGCTATTCCGGAAACGTTCAAGGACGTTGCCAAGGGTGCCGAACAGCTCCCGCGCCATGATTGGCTCTTCTATCAGGCGTTGATCGCCAAGATGCCCGCCGGTATGCGGCAACCCAATTACGGGGACTACACGATCGTCCATCCGGAGTTTGCGCCGGTGGACATGCGCAAGATCAAGTCGGCCGGCAAGCTCGTTTACACGACATCGACCGCGTGGGAAGTGCGAAAGGGCGGGGCCTTCCGCGACAACCCAGGCCAGATGCACGATCACTGCGCCTCGATCGTGACGTCGGGAAAGTTCAGCGGGGCGGGATTCTCAAGTGGCGATGACTATATCGCCAAATGCGCAGCGAAAACGAAAGGGCCAAGCAATCAGCCCTGGTGGAAGTTCGTAACCATCAACCACCACATTACGCATGTGCTGAGCGATCTCGCCAAGTTTGGCGCTGCGCCATGAAGGTGCGTATCGAAGCGGCGATCTCGCGAAGAGTCATGGCTTCGCACAGCATCTCGTAAAGCTGTTTTCTTGGCCGGCGGAGGTCTTTCGGCGCGTATCCGGCATGGTCCAAGAGTTCGACAACTTCATCGCGCCAAAGCAGGTGCGCCATCATCACTGGATCGATTTCTGGATTCTGTGCGGCGTTTCTCAACACGTGGAAACTGATGCCCCCTCGTGGCCCCCGCTCGGCCGCGATCACACCACACCATTCGGGAGCATGACCCATGATGCTTGTGATGTGCTTCGGCGCGGCAACGATCGTAAGCTTCTGAAGCGTCTGACGATAGGTATCGATCTGGGTCTCGAAGCGGTCAAGGGTGTCCTTGGCGCTCTTGATCTCATAGCCGTGGATGCAGCCATTGATTACGGCTACGTCGATGCGGCTTCGGGCGTGCGCGAGGCCAAGTTCGTCGATCACAAGCGTATCGGGATGAGCTTTGGCGCGGCGCAATCGCTTGGCGTGTAGCGCAGAGCGAATGTCCGCGTCTGTCGTCCTAAAATTCGTCTTGACCGGCATCGTCATCCTCCAACCTACTTTCTGCCGGAAGTTCTACTCCATGCCAAGGTGGCATTGTGACTCACCTGACATTTCTCAAGCCTGTCACCGTCGATGTCCGCTTTTGGTCGTCGGAAAGTCAGTTCGAACGACCGACATGTTCGCGGCGTCTGTTGGTGAAGACCGCATGGGGGGTACCCTGCCGCCTACAAAACGCCCGTCCAACGACTGTTGTTGGCGAAACCGGCCATGGACCATTCCATTTTTCGTTCAACGAATGGACGATCGAGCCCTTGGCGGTGCTGCTGGTTCTCCGTGTGCTGTCGCTCGAGGCCGTGAGACGAGTGCCTGGCCCGCGTCCTCCGGGCCTTCTCGGCAGGTGTCCTATTCAATCTACCTAGCTCACGTTCGGTTGTGGCATAGGTCGCGGCCGTTTTTGACGTTGATCCAGCGGTTTCGATTGGCGCGGCGATACCCGTCGCGCACGCGTCTGGTCATCGCGGCTTACACGATTTTGGAGCGGCCGTCGGTGCGGCGCTGTTGAAAGCTGTTCTCGGCGCCGGCGCCGGCTCCAGCTTCATACGGGGCGGGAGACGACAAAGTGCATGCTCTGCCGCTTACACGCGTTGTTAGAACTTCGACAATTGTCAGACATAGCACAAGGCGCCGTGAAAGCCATCCAATTGTTCTGCAACAATTTTTCCATTCGGCATGATGCTTGCATACCATTCCGCAAACGCGCTGCCGTTCGGATGAACGGCTCGCCAGCATATACGGTGGTCGCCGCGACGACGGCGTTAGCCGATGTAACCCCCGACGAGCTGTGCCGGCGTGACTGTACCGTCTTTGTGGTGCGGGCAGAGCTCGCTCACTAACGGCCTATCTGGTCGATCTTCAAGAAAGGGGTCAAATGACACTTCACATCAGGATTCATCGGCAAGAAGATCACGGACGGAAAGCGTTGAACTCTGCAAGCTCATTACCGTGCGATGCCATGCAGCACCCATATGATGAATTGTTCCACCTGGCCGGCAGTCCGCAACGCAATGCTGCAGCGACGTCGCGTAGCCAATCAAAAAGTTCAGCGGAGGCTGCGGCAGGCATGGCCGGCGTAATGCGTCGCTTCACGGCATTATGCCCAGTTTTTGTTTTCGGCGCTTTCTGCGCAACTTCGACAGCCGCCATGGCGGCCGACGAAACGATCTATGCTGCGCCCGA
Source organism: Sinorhizobium terangae (assembly GCF_029714365.1). Taxonomy (NCBI): domain Bacteria; kingdom Pseudomonadati; phylum Pseudomonadota; class Alphaproteobacteria; order Hyphomicrobiales; family Rhizobiaceae; genus Sinorhizobium; species Sinorhizobium terangae. Next base: position 481,759 of record NZ_CP121661.1, on the reverse strand, counting down.
CAGCAGCTTCGTACTTGTCGGTGGTGTCGGCTACACTCAGCTTAGGGCCAACGAGCTTGTCTACGACTCTGCGGGCAATCGTGTCAGCAAACTGATCTGGGAAAGCGATGCGCCAGTTCTGACGACCGGCTTCAAGGCTGCGTTTGGTAACAGCTGGACCATCGCAGCCAACTCCGTGATCGGCTTCTCAGGCGAGAGCCACATGGAGGACTATGATTGGTATGGCTTTTCGCCGGGTTTCGGTCAAGGGGATTGGGCGTCGCGAAGCATAAGCCCCGACACCGCGCTTGATCGCTACGTCAATCTTGACATTGCAGCCGGTCGCGACTTCGGGATCAATGATGCCACAACCATCAACCTGCATGGCGGCTTCAAGTACACCGACGTGAAGTGGACCGCTTATGGCGGCACAATTATCTATAGCGGTAGGGCCTTCCGAGACACCCAGAAAACTTTCGAGCCCGGCAAAGGCGTCATTAGCTACGAACAGCGTTATCCCGGCGTTTTCCTCGGCGCCGAGACAATCACAAGACTCGGCGATTGGACTCTCTCCGGTCTGCTGCGCGGAGGCTTAGTGATCGATGCAAGTGACATCGACGACCACTGGCTTCGCACAATGCATAGCAAAGGCGAATTCGGCACTGAGCCTTTCGTCTCGTTCGGCGCCAAGGCCGATTATCAAGTGACTGACCGCGTCAACCTCTTCCTGGCCGGCAATTTCGATAAGTATTTTCGCAAGAAAGGCGACTGGACGATCGATAAGTCGAAGGATACCGCGACAGGAATCTACAAGAATAGAACCGGCATGGACCTCCAGGCCTTTACAATATCGGCCGGCTTCAAACTCACGTTCTGATTCCTGGAACCGGTGCAGCAACTTCGGGTTTGTGGTCAGCTAAGAGGCGAACTGCTCTCACGGCTAGCCATTTCCGGCCACGTCGACGAGGCGACTATACGGTGATCGGAATGTTGTCAAAGCAGCCGGCCTCGGGCGTCAATGAGCGCACCGCCCGCAAGTAGCTGATCCGCTTCAGGCTGTCGCAGTTGGCGGAGCGAGGACAAGAGACAGATGACTCGACAGTCGAAGTACGACGTACCATCACCGACGGCTGCCGGTTCTCGGCGCCCTGTCGCGCGAGACCGCGGGACGAGTGCGTAGTCTGCGGCGTCGGCGTCCCAGGCCCTCTCGGCAATGCGTCCTCCACATGGCACACGTTTGGTGGTGGCGTGGGCGCGGCCACGTTGGCGCGGCGCGGCCGGATAGGCCTTCGCGCACGCAATTTTCCTTCTATTGCGCCGTCTGTCTCAGAGTACCCGTGGCAATTCGCGAGTCGGCGGCATTGACGCGAACCGGGTTGTCCTGCGTGACATAGTCTTCCAGCGCGTCAGGGAGCAGTGTCGCTTGCCACCGTTCAGTTATCTGCACGGCAACGACCGTCGCGAGGTCGAGAGCAGCCGTAGCGCCTTTGACGCAGCGTTTGGGTATGGTCCCGTTCCGTGCTCAACAGATCGCATAATGTATCAACGGCAACAGCGGCGGGCCCGCGGTTCGATTCCGCTCAAGACCACAGGTTCGAAATCCTAACCTTGCAACCAATTTCAACATAACTCGATCGCCATCCCCGTCTAACCGACGCGATATTTTCTCAAGCCGGCAAGTCGCCTGCCGTCACCGTGCCTGTAAGTCCCAAAAAATGCCGTTTGTTGGTCGCGTAGATGTTGGAAACAGCCGAAAGTACGTTGTACGGATTCGTCCCCATTAAGTCGGAGCTTGCGATAATAGTATTACGCATAATACTCCGCCGGGCTGCGAATATATATATGCGCAATACAATGATTATCGAAAGTTTCACGATCACTTGTCGACTTACGCAAATCATCGCGGCTGCCTTTCTTTTTGCCGAGAGACGTCGTGAGGCCTACGACGGCGACTCGGAGGCTGACCAATTTGAGCTGGCGCTGATTTACCTTTCACGGCAGGCAAAGATCAAATCGCTCAACCGAAAAATGACAAGTTACGGCCTCAAGCATCGCGCCGAAAATCTGTCACGAAACTACGGGCTCTTTACCCATCTGGGCGATTACGTTTCCAATGGCATGCTGATTGCCGCAGCTTACTCGGCGGGCTTCACGGTGCATCGGATCCGGCCTGACCCTTACAACGCCTACCTCAACATTTCCATGCAGACGGTAAAAGCGTCACTCGGTTTCGAAAGAGGCGACCGCCACAGGGCGGGCAGCGTTGGTAAACGTTCCCGCCCTGTGGCGGTCGGGCGTCTTCAATGTGAGGAGATCAGGTCAGCGACGTGACGCAATCTCTCCCTCTGACAGAGGATCGAACCCTCTTGGCTCGGCTTCCTGCGTTCCAGCTGGCTGCATAACGAGACGGGCGACTGGGTGGATGAAGTCCAACAACAGACACCTTCGCGCAGATTCTACGCCCACTGACGTTGTCATCCTTTAAATGAGTGCCGACGTCGGCATCAGTTACCTCCCTCTCCCACACCGGCAGCCCGAACTGCGTCGATCTGCTCGCACAATTTTTTTGAGGAGAATACATCTCAACATTAGGAAATCAGATTTGTATGCGGTCTCCAGCTGTCCCGATTTCGCGATCTCCTGAGCGTTTATAGCCGGTCATCCTTGCAGCCCGTCGATGGCGCACACAGTCCGTGATCACTTGCTGTATGCCCTCCCACCCAGCGGGAGTTGCCAACACAAGCCAACCCTCCGCCGCCCGCTGTTGGTACCCAGAGTCATGGGCGTCGATATTGCCCTGTGCCCATCTTATGGACTCGACCATCATCTCTCCGTCTGCATTCTCCCATCTGAACAATCCCGTCACCGCCGGTCGCCAACCAAGTAGGAAGGCCAGCGAAGGGTTCAGAGCAAGGAAACGCACGTTAGACATGATGGAGCCGCCTGCGATCGCAGTGACCGGAACGGGCTCTAGGTGCCAAAGCATGGGATAGTCGCGAGCGAAATATCTTTCCTTGTGCCAAAAATCGTGAACTGAGGGTTCGCTATCGTCGTCGAACTTCAGCGTGCGGTGACCGATGACACTAAGCCGACTTTCTTCCGAGCGTTCGTTATCCTGCCGAGCAATCCTTGTTACTTCAGCCAAAACAACGTTGCCCGCCGGAGTGTTGTATGCCGTCGGCAGCGCGTCGGCCACGGCCGCCATCCATTCGTCCGAAGGATATTTACCGAGTTCCTCACCCTCGGGGATATTAAGCCAATCGGGCCTGGGTAGAATGTTGGCTAGATTTCCGGGGGGATCGGCTAACACCAGCATTTCCCTTAAGTACGGCGGGATCCACTCCACCACCGCTGCATCGCAAAGTTCAGAGACCAGCAGCCCAAAAGCATGTTGGGCAACGAGGCTGCGAGGACGCCGATACGTCAACTTGAGCCCGATGCCTTCATTGTGTCGAGAAATCTCCCGCTCGACTTTAGCAGACCAGGCTTCTGGTGGCGCAACGATGCGCATGTGCTGTGTCATCCGGCGTACGAGATTGTCGAAGGATAGTCCGGCGTCAGAAGCCAGCCGTTTCAGGACGTGATGATACATCCGTGTAAGGTCGAATGGATCTTCCGTATCGGGCAGTGGTTCCCCGGGAGGGGTAACGTCACCGGAAAGGCTGATGTCCGGTTTTGGCGTTTCCGGAAAATGAAGACGGTAAAAAGCGGGCAACAGGATTTTCGGCGGCGCTGACGGGATCTCAAGTTCGAGTTGCCCGAGAATGTTTTGAGCGGCATAACGGATGACGGAGGAGCCTTGCCAAGCGAGGTCATTCAGATCCTCCACATAGCGTGTGGCAATGGCAGGGTTACTAACAGCAAGACATTCAAGAATCGAAAGCCCGGCAGTCCGTGCCTGATAACCGCCGGCGATCGCCTTTCGCACCGCGGCGTCAGCGGCGCCAAACTTGTCGCCGAGATCGAAGACGTCCAGCAGGCCTAGCCTAGCTTGCCACGCCAAAACGAGAGCTGGTTGATCGATGTCGCGGCTCAGCAGACGGACGCCAATATCGTAACTGTCCGTTCCTCGCTGAAGATCGAGGGATGGAGACCGATAGCTACTTGATTTCCAGTCTACAAGTTGCGTCACGTGCTCTTCGATTTCCCGCCATAGCTCCCCTAGCGGCAGTTCATCGAGAAATTCACCGAGCAATTCGTCCAAATAGCCAACTTGCTCCCTGGCCCGCAGGCCATGTCCCGTATAGTCGGCAACAAAAAGTTTGAGCGCACGGCCTCGTCCATCGGTGGGATAAGCAACTCGAAGTGCGCGAGAAGCGGCGTAACGAGAGCCGCCATCGTGGAAGCGCGCCCATCCGTAAGGGCGGCCGCTCTCAATGAGACGTGTTATCGCCGCGTCAGCGATTTCCACCTCGCCCGCCGCCTTCGCCTCTTGGACGAGCACTTCCAGGCTTGGTGACGTCAAGGATTGTTGAAGAACGAGATTTGCTGCTTCCCTGACGCTCGGACCGCCGCCTTTGGCGAACAGGGCTCGAACGACAGCCGACCAGTCGAGACCTTCGGTACTCACCGCCCGGGGGAGGATCTTGGTAAACTCCTTTGGATCATCTGCAAGTGATTGGACCCTGTGCTGATCGAGGACAACGCCGTTCGGCATTTTCAAAGAAGGGGGCATCGATTTTCGGCGATCGCGGTCGTCTTCTTCGTCCTCTCGATCGACACCATCCAGGATATCGCCGTATGCCTTGCCGGAAATCGCCACGGTTTGAGCGGAAGCTCTCAGCATTCGGATCGCTCGGGTGACCAGCGGCGTGCTGGACGCTACTGAGGCCACTGTCGCGGTCAACGCCTCGCCAAATGCTGTGTCGTAACTGGAGAACGGCAAAAGAAGCCTTGCGGCCGCGACGAGGCCGGTGGCCACGCGCCAATCGTCTCTGCTTCGCAATTCAGCGGCAAGTAACGCGGACAGGATAGTGGACCGGTCTCCAGAACCTTCATCGATAAGCCACTCAGCCGCCTGTAAACCAGACTGTGGCGAGCGATCTGCGAGCGCTCCTATCAGTTCGGATGTAGCGTCCGAAGTCCCTCGCCCTCTATTCATGTCCCTCAGTTGAGGCAGGAGGCGGAAGACAGTCGTCGCCGCTTGCTCCACTAGGCCAGGTTCTACTTCACTCCGGGCGAGCCGCGCGACCCAACCACACCAATTCTGGATCTGATAATCCTTGTCATGGTGGACGCCAAAGCTTTGGCTAAGTGCTGTATCGAGAGCAGCACGAGCGCGTTTGGCGTCTCCGATTTCGATCCAATTCCGCGCGACGGAACACAATTCAGCCAGCCGCTCTTCCAACTCCCACGACGCATCTATAGACGCTTCAATTTCGCCCAAATGCCGGACAGTACGCGCCACATCCCGATCGATGCGATATGCGGACATGACAACTTGGCGGCGACTCGTTGCCGGCCAGGACATATGGCCGGGTGGCGAAGCCCGGGACCATTCACTTTCGAAGGCCGAGATCACCGCTTCAAAGACCGAACGGCCATGGGCTTGGGCGGCAGACAACAGATTGTCGTAGAGAACGTTCAATGCATGGGTGATGGTATACCAATTATGCCAGTTGAATGTTTCGCGGGAATCGCGCCTGCGAAACGTAATGACCGGTGCGACCCTGCGCAGAAACGCACTTGAAGATACCTGCCTCCCGGCAATTGCTTCACCCCATAAAGTCGCGACGACAACGACGAGGCGTTGAAACAATACCAAACCTTCGTCCCGGTCCTTTTCGGTAAAGGGGATGGTCGTCGGCTCGAGCGCTCGACCGCGCGCGGCCATCGCGCGAGCCTGTCGAAACAAGGGTTCGACGGGCCCGAAGGCCTGCGAGCCGGGATCGCTAAGCTCTCTAACGGTAAGGGCTGAGGGGCAGAGCTTCAGGTAGTCTTCGACCCGGTCCGACAAAGCGGGTATTTGAGAGAGAACATCGGCAAGGGTGGCTGCCTCTTGAACCGACTGCTGGCCCGGCGGAAGTGCTTCAAGGACTGCGCGCATGGCCGAGATTGGATCGCCAACTGTCGGGATACCGTCTACGAACAATCGAGCCGATCGAAATGCTAATCGCAGCAGAACTTTTCGGCCAATCGCGGATTGGCCGAGCAATGTCGTCAACTCGGCATAAGCTGCTTCGCTTCGCGAATCCTGAATGCCAATTCCAAGCTGCGTCAAGAGCTCGATCTGAGCAGTTTCGTCGGCCTTGGGGTCGTCGGTCTCATCCTTACCAGGACGAAAGCGCGCCTCGCCGCGAATGTTGCCGATTGCGGCAACGAGCCGATCCAGAGGGCGAAATCGCCATGCGGCTCGAGCCCAGTCGTCAAGATTGCGTCCGTGGCTCCCGCCGACACGCTCCGCGCCGGCGAGGACGTCCATCGGTTCAGCGGCTTCGAACAGTTTCAGACCTAACCCGTCCGACCGGGTTCCCGATAACCGCGCCGACCATTGCAAAGCCAGATCATCTGAAACGAGAAGCTCGTCGGACACAAAAAACCGTCCTGCCAACTCTGCGGGATCGGTAAGCTCCAGCAGGATCGATGTAAACTCTGTCTGTGACAGTGCGTCGTGGCGATCTACGAGTTCGCTTTCGACCAAAAGCAGGCGGGCAATAGCCGCGCCAGAGTTGGTTTCGGCGGCAGCCTTGAGCGCACGCTCTACATCTTCGATGATTTCCGATATGGGCCGCCCAGCGAGAAATTGTTGCCGGAAGAGTTGCTGCTGTGCTCGCTCCAACAGCGCGAATGGTTCCGAAGTCTGTTCGAGATGATACAATTCTTGCCACTTCAGCACCTGCGCTGATGTTGGCTGGGCAGCGATAGTCGCCAGTCGGCGATGGAATCCGATATTTGCCGACGGGTCGGCAATGCCGAACGCGTCAACGATGGTTTTGCCAAGTACGAATTGTCGGAAGCTGTTATGGAAAAACGCCCACCGCGAAGGCGTCAACTGCCTGAAGAGGTGAACGGCGGTGTTTGCGAAACGGTGCACTGCTTCCATCGAAGCGAGCTGCTTGATTGTCGGGATGTCGACGGCGCCCCGAATGCGGGCAATCAACCCCAGGACATCTCGCACCTCAGGGTCTGAAGCCAGACTGTCCCAATAAGCCTCATATTCGAGGGCTGTGTCGCCACCAAAATCGAGACCTGCATCCAGCAACGCGCGAGCAGCCTCATCGTCAGAGGCATTGGCAAGACGCTTCAGCAAGTAGGCAAGGGACAGCGGATGGCCGGCGCTCGCAGCAGCAATTATGTCCTCGTCGCCGGGCCGTAATCGGCTGAGCGGCAGCGCCGCTTGCGCAATCTCGTAAATGCTCGACCGGGAGAGCGGCTCCATCGAAATCTTTCTACCGGCTTCCTCCAATTGCGCATTAATCGGCCGCAAAGCAGCTGTCGGCGCCTTCAAACCAACCGGTTGTGTGCCCAATACGATCAGTACACCCTTTGGCAAAGCGCTCGGCGCTGGGAGTTCCTCCATTAGGGAGCGGGTTGGGTTCTGCTCGCGGTCGATATGGTCGAGACCGTCGACCAGAATGATTGCACGTCCTCCTGTCTTAGACGTTTCGTTGCCCAGGTCGCGCAGTAAGGCGGTCAGACGCTCACGTAATCCGTCCAACGTATCAGGATAAGAAATGCGGCGTCGCGTCCGTCCGAGCCCCATGGCCTCCAATTGCACACAGAGGTCATGGAGGAAGGAAAACGCTTCGCCTCGTCCCAACTGTGGATCGTCGCGCACAAAGGCATAATAGCGGACCAACCTTACCCCTTTGCGGTACCGTAACATGTGCGTCAACGACGTCGACTTGCCCGATCCAGGAGGGCCAACAAGTGCGAGATAACCCCGGTCGAATTGGACAAAGGCCCTCTCAAGCGCCTGGACCGTCGGCTCGATAGGACGGTAGAGGTGTTCGTCGATTGGAAAGTCATGCTTGAAGCGTAGGTCGTATCGATCGCGCCAGTTTAGCTCGGTCAGGATCGTGTCGATCCGTACTTCGACTGCTCCGCCACTGCTTTTGGAGACCTTCGACAATAATAGCTGCGCGAGGTCCTCAACGTCGGCCCATGCCCGAGGCTCCCGGCGCGACGGGCCTAGATCGAAGCCTAGGTCGAGTTCACAATCGGCGATGAATTCCGCCAGCTCATGTTCGCTGAGACAAGTTGCGCTTTTGATCTGATCGATCTTGTTGGACCAAGCCGCATAGGTGGGATCTCCCGGTATGAACCATGTGGCCCGACGGGGGAAAGCATTTCGCAAAAAGGATTGTAGATGAGCAGGTTGATCGTACCCGGTCCTTTCACCGGGAGAATCCGATGACGACGGTGCATCGTGCATGAGATAATGCGCGTGCACTGCCGCTTCCGGGTATATTGCCTTGAGATTTTTCCATCCATCGGCCATGAGCTGGAATGGAGCTGGGTAGGGTCTGCCGGACACCCTGTTTGGAGTGACGAGGTGATTGAAAGTCACTGACTGACGGTATTCGGACCACTTGATTTGATAGGCGTCGACCCGGCCAGGTCGCCCGATAATGACGTCATCCAGCCGTCCGGCCTCGGGGTCCACCAATCGAACCCACGTTAGTTCGCCGGCTTGAATCGCTTCATATATAAGCGTTGCTGCGACCAGATACTGCGCCGTCAGATTGCGAACGGCCCGTCGTTCTCCGTCAGCCGGACGATGTGAGACCGATTGGCTGCGATCCAATTCCACTGTTGTCGTACACCCTGTCGATTCGTAATTACTGTTATTCAACCATAGGGGGAACGTGGGCGATAGAGGCCTGAGTTAGTCAGGCATTGTTGCACATAACGGAAGATAGACGAGCGCGTTGTCATTTCAATGCGATGCAGATTGCCCCCGGATTCGATCCTGGCGGCGTACGCTGACGAGAAGCGCTCCTCGCCCGATGGCCAAAACCTGCCTGGAATTTGCTCGTTGTTCTGGAAAGACCTTATGGCGTGCTGCGGTATGTCGAAACCCTCACACTCGCCCCGCAATGAGCTTTGGCGAAAGAAGGTAAATCACGTACTCAAGGTCCTATCGAGGTCGTCATCTGGGCTGCGCGCGAGATGACGGGCTTGGGACACGACGCCCCTTAGGCGTGGGGTGTTTCCGAGCGAGGAAACATCCTGCCTTTAAGTGCTGCTAAACTAGACCACGCTTCTTTTTCTCGCGACGCATAATCCTACCGAAGGCCTGTTCCCATCCATACGTATGAGGCAATCGGTCAAATTCTGCGTCTGTGCCTCGAATAAGATCTAAGCGCGATCTCTTGGAAATCTCCTGCCAATCGTCGTAGAGGATATAAAGGGCGTTCCCGTATTCCATGTTTTCAAAGACAACAAGGTCGTCAGCATAGCGAGCGCCGATGTAGCTCCCAAAGGCACCGTTGCCTCGCAAAAAGGCAGTGGGCTTGAGGAGAGAGAAGAGCTTGACCCTCTCTGCAACAACACCGACCTTCCGAGCGTCTTGTTTGCGGCCTGCGGTGAGGCGATGAACGATCTCGTCGTTGGAACCAGGCGGAAAAATCTCCCAGTCCAAAGAAAGGGTCGAAATGATTTCTTCACGCGAGGCATCCGCGTTGAAAATCCCAACGGACCCGCAATTCTCCTGGAGGAGATTTAACATGAAGAACAGTTCCTCCTCATAGCCCTTTTGGGTACGAAGAAGAGGCTGCTTGATCGCAATCTGATAAACCCCACCGCCACCAAAGCCAGTCGCCATCTTCAGGAGTTTGGTCGAAATTTCATAGAGCCGAGGCTGGTGGAATTCCCGACGATAGACTTCTCTGTCGTGGAAATGCAGATGAGTTCCATACGTCGCGGCATCACCGAAATTGGGTGTCTCCCAATAGAATGTTTTCGTGATTTTCGGGAGATCGGTGCGTTTTACCTCCCACCCTTCGATATTGCGGGTCGAGTACGGCCCCATGTCTTTCGGCGGGAGTAGCTCCGATGGTTCATCCAGTTCGCCAGGAGGAGACAAATGGTTAAAACGGCCGACCACATCCGAGGCAGAGATTGTCTTTACGGTGCCCACTATGAAAGCATCGGTATCGAGTTGCCGAATTTTGGAAAGTATGTCCTCAGGAACTTTCCTGAGGTTTCTCTTCCAAGGCACTTCCCTGAACTGCATTTCGCCTCTCCACTCTACCTTGAGTCGCAGCATCTCATTTCATGAAACGGCGTCAAGCTGATTCTGCGGAAGTCTGGCTGCGCACTTTTCTAAAGGACGAGAGACTCAAGAAGCCGCTTCTAAGACTCGTATTTTTTGCTCGATGTTGCGCTTTGTGGAGGCGGGTTTTCGAGTGATTGCCCAAACATGGTGGGGAACACCAGACCCCTTCAGAATTTCTGTGACGGCATGTACGTGTCTTTCCGGGACAGCCAGGACGGCGAGCTTCCGTGCCCTTGTCAGACCAACATAAAGCACACGGAGAGCCTCGGACGTTGCCGAGGCCCGTTGCGTCCAGTGTTCCATGACGTTTTCCGATGATCCATCGACCACGACGCAGACCGCATCATAGGCCCGGCCTTTGGCTTCATGAATCGTGGCATAGGGGAGGCCGCTGACGCTATCTTCGCCCGTTGTCAGCGAAGCGGCCCAATCGCTTTTGCGAGGCTTCCAAGTCGCATTTACGCTTGTCAACCTGAGTATTTCAGCTTTTGCCATGGTCAGCCATGTATCGATCGTTACCGCGCCCGTGCAGCGAGGGGGCAAATGTTCAAGAAGTACAACGGCTTTCCGGTAGTATTCCCGCGTCCGCTCGTGAGTTTGCGAAATTGAACGAAGGCTAGAGACTTCATCCTCGTCATGTCCTTCCGTCGCCATGAGGAGTCTGACGGTGGATTTGATCGTGTGCGACCGTTCACGAGGCGAGCTTGCAGGTCGATGGTAGTCCGCAACGGCTTCAGCTAACCGCCTTAGCCCGTCACTCTTAACGTCCGTTGGCGGGGTATTTCCTGAGATGCGCGCGGCTAGTTTACGCTTGTGGGCTAGGACTACGCTGTTTTCTTTAGGCAGCTTGGATGCGTCGAGAAGCTCAATAAATCTGGCTCCAACTGCAGCTTTCGATGCGGTGGAATCTTTATATGGCACGAGATGTATGACTGCGGGAGAGTCGCGATCTACGCCAACGGCCAGATCAGGGGTGCTGCGACTGGTCGCGCGCATTGTGGCGGCGGCAGCGCAGATTGTTTTGGAACTGCGAAAGTTACCGTTCAATACCAGAGAAGGGAGCGTCCTGGCAAAGGACGCAAAATTGGTGGAGCAGCCGTTTCGGAACCCATAAATCGCTTGATCCGGGTCGCACACAACGACGAGTTTTGCGCCATGTGTTCTTAGCCATTCCAATACGTAGACGTCATCGTCATTGCAGTCCTGCGCCTCGTCAACGATGATTTCTACGAAGCGGGCGGTGATTGCTTCGCCCAATGCTTTCGCTCGTGCAGGATTTTCCCTCAGAAATTCGATCGCTGCTTTTCGGGCCGCGGTGGCTGCGAGCATTGCCTTTCGACGAAGGCCATCAAGCCGGCGTTTTGCCGCTGCCTCATAATGGCTTCTTACCTTAGCTTGGGCCGGAGTGAGCACGCTGTGCCGATTTGCGGCTAGTAGCCCCGTCTCGCCGTCAAAATGATGAAGTGGAATAGGTGGCGCAGCAACGCCGGATCGTCCGTGAGAAACCATGATACCTTCCCAGCGGTCCACGATTGTCGGTCGATCGGCGCAACCAGCAGTACCGAACGGCATTAGGATGAAGTGATTCAGGAAGGCATCGAACGTTCCCACGAAATGGGGAAAGCTCAAGTGGGATGAGCAAGTTTCAGAGCTATACTTCTCTTTGAACTCGTCTACAGCGCTGTTTGTGAAGGAAAGTACAGCGATGCCTTGTCTCAGGCCTATTGTTCCAGAGACGGATATTACTCGTCTCACCAGGGTAAGTGTCTTACCCGCTCCCGGGCATGCTTCTACGTAGCATTCACCTTTGTGCCCGATTACCGTTTTCTGCCGTGCTTCTGCCTCCGATCGGGCTGCGTCATCGGTCATGCCACAAGCTCTGAAATCGCTTGCTGGAGATAGTCGGGGACCTCGAACGTTTCGATGAGGTCGTGATAGGCTTTCCGGGCGGCTTCTTCATCGCCTTTGTGCAGTTGGAGAACGGTATTGGGGACATAATCAGGATCTTTGGGCGACAGAACTAGAGCCAGGGCCTGTGCATAGTCACCTTTTCGGACTGGGTTTGTCCGGCTTGTGAAAAGCGCTAAGAATGCGCTTGGCCGTTCCGCTTCAACCGACCATTCAATCTGATCGTTCCATTTCTTTTCTGATCTGGGGTGAAGGTCGAGAAATGCTAGTTTGAGCAGTGGCTCATTGGCAGCGGTAAACAACGATTGTTCCAGGGTGACTTCGTTCACCGCAACCCTCAGCTTATCTCCGACCCCGCGAGCAGCGGCAATCGTGCCTAATGTATTTTCACGGTCTCCGGGCGCATCTGGATCTCGATCGGTTATGATTACCAACTTCTCTGCGATGCAGGGCGCTTCCGGCCCTGGCGTGAGTAAGAGTGATACGTAGGGTTCAAAATCAACGCCCTCGATTGATACGAGAGAAGTGGACTGGAAGCGTTTCCATTTTTGCCTATCTGGGTGGAGGGGGTCTCCCCGGTGCCTAAAAAGCCGTTCAGCAAAAACGGGTAGAAGAAGCGCCTCCGCCATGCCCTCGATAAGCATTACACGCCCGCCGAAGAGCATTGCGGAGCGGGTCACGTCGAGATAGCGGCTGATCTTCGCCAGCTTGCGCTTTTCAATATCCAAGGTCCGAACGGCAATTGCCGCTGAAGCAGGCCGCATGTCGGTGCCCGGCGAAGACCGCATTACGACCAGATTTTCAGGTTCTATCCAGGCGGTCAGGTTCGGGGAGTGAGTCGTAACGATAACCTGTATTCGTCCCTCTGCTTCGCCGGGGTTGCGAGTTGTCTGGCTGCTTTGTCTTGCCTTTTCCTGCAAAAAATCCAGCACGAGCATTTGCAGTTGGGGATGAAGATGCGCTTCGGGCTCTTCGACTAAAAACAATGTGAGATCAGCATCTTTCGCCTTCTCAAGCTCCATTACTACGGTCGCCATAAAGAGGAGGTTTACGTAGCCGAGTCCTGAGTGACGAAGCTCTTCTGGATTGACGATGTCCACGTCTGCGAGCTTAAACCGTAAATCCCGCGCAATGTCGTAGAGGCTCTCGTTGTCTGAGAAGCCAAGGGCGGCTTTCTGTTCTCGGGCTCCTGTCGTGAGATCCCGTAACAGTAGTCCAATTTCACCATCGATCGCGGAAAGGGCGTCACTTGTTTGTGCTCGTTGAAGATCAGACTTGAACTTCTCTTCTTCGCTCTGGCCCACAAAGTAGCGAAGCAGTTGCGCGATCCTCGTGGGATTTCCGGATGCAAGAGCCCTTTGGGCATCACGAAGTGGGGGGAGATACACATAGCGAATTAAGTCCGTTGACCCAGCTTCAGGCTGAGCCTCAAACTTGCCTGACCAATATTGGGGCCTGTAACGCCGTCCATCCTCCTTTGAAAACGCCAGTCCATAGATTGCTTCGGCTTTTAGAGGATTGGGGACCGCGGATATCAAGAGACCTTTTTGAGCGGGGGTTAGATCACCGATACAGGCTTTGACGCGGAAGGATCTATCCCCTGCGTCACGCCTTATGTCTGACTCTTCGCAGTATATTTCGCGGCGGCCGTTAGTGGGGAGAAGAAGGAGTCTAAGCGCATCGATGATATTCGACTTTCCGCCGTTGTTCTCGCCGACAATCGCCGTCAAGTGCGGATGAAAAGTAATGACTCCATTCTCAAATGATCGGAAGCGCTCTAGGCGAAGGCGATCAAGGTACACTTTACGCAGTCTTTCGTCTTAGGATGCGCATGGGAAAGCCGACCCGAAATTAAAGTACTTCCTCCAAATATCACTGATTCGCTTAACTCGCGCCATAGGTTGTGATATTTCACTCCTCATCGATTCTCAATCAGTCCGTCCGCTGGCCCAGAACACCCTAGAGACAAATGTTCATGCCCACCCTCAAGCCCGACGATATCTGCACCTGCGGCAGCGACCGACGCTACGCCGACTGCCACGAGCCGATCTACACGGCACCTCGCGGCAAGGCGGTCATCGTAGCGCAGGAGATCTACGCCCGCGAATGGGGTGTGAACGCTGCCCATTACGTCACTGAGGGACTCTACACCTCGCTTGCTGCCGAACTGATTGAGGCTGGAACGGTCGAACGTGTTCTCGACATCGGCTGCGGCTTGGGCCAGGGCCTGGAGGCGCTATCGGCTGCCATCACAGCGAAAAATCAGCTGATTGTTGGTGTGGACGAGAACCCCTACTGCTTAGGGGCTCGGTCTGCCGGAGGATGCTGTCGCTAGCCCACGTGTGCAGTCAAAACTGGGCCACAAGCTCTACGACGCCATACCAGCCACCGCGTCGATCGCCGTTCGGGGGAGTACGGTGTTGGTCAACGCCGACGTCCTGATTGCGGACGCTGCACTCGAGCGTTGGCTTCGCCAGAACGGGCCGTTCGACGCCGTAACTCTCTGGTTCACTGGCGGACACAAAGCCCGATCGATTACGAAAATCGCGCAGCGCATCCGGGCCCAAGGCGATGAGAGCTTTCGCTGGGCGATAGAAGATGAAGTAATGGAGATCGCCCTGCGCCACTTGCGTCCGGGCGGACTTGTACAGCTGGTCATCCGAGCCTCTGGTGATATTGAGGTCCTCCGCCGCGACTTTGAGGCGCATCGGCGGGCCGCCATCGCGAATTATCCGGTCGAGCTCGTTTCTGTACGGTGCTATCCTTACAGCGAACCGACGTCACCCGGAGCGATCGTCATGAGAGTCGCGGACAGCGGGTTCGTGCCGGGCCAGACGATGGCTCTATCAACCGTCCTCCGAGCCCACGACGTCTCCTCCGAAGCTGCAACTGCCGAACTGTTCAAGCTCGCAAATCGAACTCCGTTCAACATTGCACCAGAACGAGCCGAAGCGCTCGCGAAAGAGGTGTTTGGGACCGGCGCGTGGACTATCACACCGGTGGCATCCGCGGCCAGCTTTTGGGCCAGCGTCGACCAGAAGGCGATCTACGTCACCTGGGCGGGGCTCGCGAGCCTGTGGTCTATGGCATATGTGGCCTACAATGTGATGCAGATGGGCTCGATGGCGTCTCGAGCTCAGGGGTTGAAGGGAGCGGTAGGCGTTGACTTCGGCCGGCAATGGCACGAGCTGAACCTACAAGAATACGTCGACTACGCGAAAAGGCTAATTTGGACCGACCGGAGTTGGCCAGTCGGGCTAGCCTTGCCCAACACTCAGGCGCCTCCAACATCGCACGACGGAAAGGTCAACAACTTATTTTTCGGCGCGCTAAGTTGGATTCTCCTCCATGAGATTGGACACGTGCATCACGGACATGATCCCTTTCTCCCAGCTGGCCAGATGGTCGGTCAGGAGGTTCAAGCTGACGATTTTGCCACAAGCTGGGTTCTGGATGATGCGGGCTCAGGCCTTGATCGCGAGTTCCGGGCGCTGATGGTGATTACCGCTCTGGCGTGGCTGTTCCTCTTCGAATCTGTGGGCGGCCAGGACCCATCGCATCCACGGGCCATTCATCGCTTCCGTGCCGCCGCGGCGAAGCTCGACCTCGGGGACCGAAGCCCAGCGCTTGAGAACGCCTCCTATTTGTTCAAGGCTGTGTTTGACCCCACAGCCGCGCCCCCCCGTAAGCGCGAAACTCCACGGGAGGCCTTTGACTCCATGGCGCACCGCCTCGGGGTACTGTTCCCGGTTCGCTAACAACCATCGCAAACCGACTGAGCTTAGCGCCTGTTCTTAATGAGCTGCCGCCACAACCAGGTCCGCTAGTCGTAATCATGAGGCCGGCGCTTCCTGCGCCATCTATCTCGGAAGGGACCGTCGGTGCCGCGATGTTGCGCCTTGTACAGGTTGCTGGAGTGAAAGCGCATCTACGAGATGACCTACAGCTATCGATGGTAAAGGAAAGGCCTCTCGCGTGCATTGACCCGTCGTATATACTGGAGCTGGAAGATAATATGCGTCAGGGGAACTGAGTGTTTAATACGTTCAATCGGAATGTCGACTTAGATAGCCGCAAGCGACTTCAGTGCAACGATTGTCGAAGGGAGACGATTCACACCCTTGAGGCCCAATGTGTGGGCAGGTGGGATGAAGACCATCAATTCGGCCCAATCTACGGCTGGACAAATTTCTCACTATATCGGTGTGGCGCTTGCGACGAGGTTTGTTTCGAGAAAGCGTCATATTTCAGCGAGCAGTATGACCACGACTCTGAGGGAAACACGCGCCTCATCCCCGATGAAATCCAGTATCCTTCGCCTTCATCGGCGGACTTCGCTTTTGACACGGATTACACGCCAACCGATCTGAATGAGTTGATTGAAGAGATGCTTTACGCTCTAGCGGGTAGTAAGCTCAAATTGGCAACCGTGGCGCTTCGGATGGTGGTCGAGTTCATTGTGAACGATACGAAATGTGCCGGTCGTAATCTGCAACGGAAGATCGACGATCTTCACGCCAAGGGGCATGTCGATGAGGTGCAGGTTACACTGCTGCACAAAATCAGGGAGAAAGGGAACGCTGGCGCTCACAAGCGCATTGCCATGACCCGCAATGAAATGGTGGCGGGGATCAGCATCATCAATCTGCTGCTGGAAAAACTCTACAACGGGCCAGCGAGACAAGCTGACGTGATAAAGAAGGCCAATCAGGCGTTCAAGGAATGAGCATGAGACGGAGTGACGGGGACAAGATGTCGTCCCCCATCGATGTTCAGGCTCTTCGCGGGGCCACTGTACCGCTTGTTCCGAGGATGTTCACGTTCTGGGCCATAATGATCGCATAGTGTATCGGGCCTTTATCAACCAAAGACAGCTACTGCTGATTTGACGATAATTCCACCGTCCGGACTTCTGCGCAGTTGACGTCCGGTAGCGGTGCGAAAGACTTGCAGCAATTGCAGCGCCGGCGGTACCCGTGACCACATGGTCTTCATGCGTTCCCTGCCATTTCGGGTTTTCCGAACAGCCTGGCCCGTGACAATGCGCTGTGACCAGCGGAAACCGATCTCGTGGAAATACAGGTCGGCGTGCTGCGGGCTGATATGATGAAAGACACCGGCAATGGTGCGGCGGACGCGGGCATTGAAACCTTCGACCGAATTGACATGAACGGCGTCACGAACGTATTCGCGGCTGGAATGCTTCACGGTGTCATGCCTGGCATAGTTCTCGCCAAGGGCCATGAACGCTGTCGCCTCATCGCTCATCAAATAGGCGTCGGGGTCGATCTGCGCTTCGGCGGCGCGCGCCGATGCACGGAGCGAAAGACCCGTCACCACCGCAGCACGCGCGTCACCGGCCGGAGTGCCGGGTGTGACGTCATCTGGCCGCTGAACGACCACCATGACCGGCGTCTTCTGGGTATTCGGCAGTCCTTTTCGGCCGCGTCCAGGCGGTGGATCGTTCGGATTTATTCTTGCTCGCCCACCGAGATAAAAATGGTCGATCTCCACCGTGCCACCGAGCATGTGTTCGCGCGCCGCCATCAGACGCAGCGCGTGTCCCATCCGCCAGGCCGTCGGTTGGCTCACCCCCAGAGCCTCGGCCAGGCGCACCGAGGACAAACCTTTATCCGACTGCAGCATCAGCCACATGCCCTTCAGCCAGACACTCAGAGGAAGCTTTGTGGAATGCAGCGGCGTGTGTGTCGTCACCGTAAACTGGAAGCGACAATCGCCGCTGGAGCACTGATAGAGACCCGGACGCGCACGCCGCCTGCCCATATCGCGCCCGGCGATCGCGATCGAGCGC
Organism: Sinorhizobium terangae; assembly: GCF_029714365.1. Classification (NCBI taxonomy): domain Bacteria; kingdom Pseudomonadati; phylum Pseudomonadota; class Alphaproteobacteria; order Hyphomicrobiales; family Rhizobiaceae; genus Sinorhizobium; species Sinorhizobium terangae. Next base: position 463,841 of record NZ_CP121661.1, on the reverse strand, counting down.
TTGTAACCACAGGCAGGGCAAACTCTCCCGGCCGGCCACACCATGCTTTCCAGCAATCGCCGACACTGCTCCTCATCGCGAAACGCCACGATCATATCTTCTGCGGTCCGAATGTTGGTCAGCGCTGCAAGCATCGTTTCCGACATTCTCATCTCCCCCGGATCATGCCCGAAGAATCGCATGGCAACCCTTAGTTAGCAAGGCTATTGCTGTCTTTCGTTGATAAAGGCGGTGTATCGTCAGGAACTCCGAAACAGATGCTCCATGCATGAGCATGCCTATACCGACCGCCTACTACAGCTACAGCCATGCCGGAGTTCGGTTGCCGGTTTGCGCCGCAGCGAAATGAAGGTCTCTGCACTTAGCTTTGCGCGAATTCCAGCAACGGCCTGATGTGATGATCGTCCGCTGCGCGTAGTGCGGCGACGTAACGTGCGCGCAGTTCGCCGACGTCGGCCAGACTGCCGCCGCCCCAACTGAAAGGCTCGCCGCCAAGGCGCTCAATCAGAAGATCAGCCGCCAGTCGCGCATGACGACCGTTTCCGTTCGGAAATGGGTGAATCGAGACCAACCGATGGTGGAACCGGATCGCGATCTCATCCGGCGGAAAGGTCCCATGCTCGATCCAATAGCTGATGTCGCTCAATAGACTCGCGAGCTCCATTCCGATGCGGTAGGCCTGAATGCCGATGTTGCGCTCCGTCGTCCGGAACGTACCGGCCCATCGCCAAACGTCCCCGAACATTCTCTTGTGGAGTGTCCGCATGAAGTCTTCAGTGAGCATCTGCTCAAGGGGCAAACGCCGGCGGCCGCGTACCCAAGCCGCACCGGCAACGATGTTTTCCTGCTCGGCCTCGTTGAGGTCGCTGCGGTGGGTGATCCAGGTCTGAAGCAGGCCCTCTCGCTCGAGCGGCTCAAGCGGGGTTGCGTCATCAGGCTCGTGGAAGAGATCTGTCATGTTTCGTTCCAGAGATCGCGTTCAGAGATCTTGTCGCGAATGTACGCTTGGACGCGAGCTTCGAAATCTGCACTATCCGTGCCCTGAGCCTCCAACCGCATCGTGTGCGCAACACGCTGAAGCTCGCGTATCGCGATCTTGCGTGCCCGAGCCTCGACGACAGCTTCGAGCGAGCTGTTTGGAACCAGGGCGTAGACAAGTGTGCAATCTAGAGCCTCGGCGGCCCGGCGCAGTGTGTTGAGCTGGATCGTCCCTGCTGCTTCTGACTTCTCGATCGATTCGATGGTTTGGGGCCGAACGCCGATGCGCGCGCCGAGCTGCGCGCCTGTCATGCCGAGAGCGTCGCGCAGAGCGCGCACCCATCCCTTCGGGGGCGCCCTGAACCGATCAATGGGCTGTAGCGTCTGAAGCCTTTCGTCGAGGCGCAGCCGGGCTCTCTTGCGAGTATCGCTCTTCATGGGCCTTCTCAGGCTGTAACGTGATTACAGTCGCAGCTGTATCAGTCTATAGATTGATTTTCAATACAAAATGTTCAGCCTATAAATTGATAAGCGGCACAGGGAATCAGCCTATGGGCTGATGTAAGCTCTTTGAAAATCAACCTGTAGCTTGTGCATCGAACTACGCAACGTGAAGTTCAGAACAGCGGCAATCTGCGGGTCGGCGCCGTTCCGGCCCGGGTGTCCAGTCTCTCAGCGCTCCCTTTCACGAGATTGGAAAATCTTCCTAGTTCTACACTCGTATTGGCGCCGTCGCTCTTCCCTGGAAGTGTTCATTATCATCTATAACGCGAATGGATTCCATCCATACAATCGATTTTACCGATCTCGCGTAATGCTGCATTGACGACGCTTGGGCACTGAGGCCCGTCCGCGCGACCAGACTTTATAGTCGCGTATGATTCCGGCGCTGGATGGCCGCGGATTGTAATCCGCTCCGTCCTCAATCAGGTCTTCCGGCCATGACCGGTCGGAGGAGGCGAACCAGGCACGATTTTAGAGAAGCTGCAGGAGTAAGATGGCGAAGCTCACCGTTGTCATTGCGCATTACCAGAATGTACTCACGTCCGATGTCTGCACGTCGGATGGTTCCATGAAAGCCGATCAAGGCGTGAAGCGCTTCGGCGGTGATTGTCATTTGACCTCGGTTACGGGCGGCGGCGTTTTCCGCTATCATTTCAGCGCGGCGGACCTTGAGGAAAGTAAGAATGTCACGCGGAGGCTGAAGCGCTGGTGGCCTACCGCAGCTCGATCTGCTTTCCCCGTCGTTCGAAGTGGAAGCGCGAAATCGCGCTTGCGCTTGGCCAACGCGAGCCGGCGCAATTCTCGAAGTCACTTGCAGGGCCTAAGTCAATATGCCGCCTCACGCGAGGCGATTGATCAGATCGGCGATCCCACTGGCGTCTGGCGAGTAGGTAGTGGCCATCAACTAAAATCAAGGCCGCCCTGCAGCCGGCTTTAACCTGCCCATTTCTTCCATGCAGTCAGCTCGGTCGTGCCCATGACCCTCCATTACCTTTGCTTAAAGCGGGATCCTGGTCTGAAGCAGGTATGCGCGATGAAGGTAAGCCTCTGCCTGATGTCTCGGGGCTCGTACTGCACAAGCCTTGCCACCCTTTCTCGCCACCTCGCCACGGATAGATGAAGACATGCGGTTCAAAGGCCTCGATCTAAATCTCCTCGTCGCGCTCGACGCCCTAATGACAGAGCGTAACCTCACGGCGGCGGCACGCACCATCAACCTGAGCCAGCCAGCGATGAGCGCGGCCGTAGCCCGGTTGCGCACCTATTTCCACGACGACCTCTTTACCATGATAGGCCGCGAATTAGTTCCGACCCCGCGTGCGGAACGGCTCGCGCCCGCAGTCCGCGAGGCACTGCTACACATTCAAATCTCCATCATTTCCTGGGACCCGTTTTGCCCGGCTCAATCGGATCGTCGTTTCAGGATCATCCTTTCGGATTACGCCGCACTCGTCTTTTTCGAAAAGGTCGTGGAGCGCGCTGCGCGGGAGGCTCCCGCCGTTAGCTTCGAATTGCTGCCTCTCGCGGACAACTACGATGACTGCCTCCGGCGCGGCGACGCCGATTTTTTGATTTTTCCGGAATTATTCATGTCGCGCACGCATCCCAGAGCGAGACTGTTCGACGAGACACTCGTGTGCGTAGGCTGCCGCTCGAACAAGCAGTTATCAGAGCGACTTACACTCGAGGAATACATGTCGATGGGGCACGTTGCGGTCAAATTCGGGAATACCCGAACGCCTTCCATTGAGGAATGGTATCTGCTCGAGCACGGCTTCAAGAGACATATTGAGGTCGTCGTCCAGGGATTCAGCATGATTCCATCCATGCTGTCAGGCACCGACCGTATAGCGACCATGCCTTTACGGCTGGTGAAGTATTTCGCAAAAACAATACCCCTGCGGATCGTCGAACTTCCGCTGCCACTCCCCACGTTCACCCAAGCCGTCCAATGGCCTGCCCTTCATAATGGCGATCAGGCAAGCCTCTGGATGCGCGAGGTGTTATTTCAGGAGGCGTCCCGTATAATTTCTCCACGACGGGCCAAGGGACGTCCAAGGCGTTCCTGAATTTTCGCGCGTCTCGCACCTAGACCAGGCTTTGCATCAATAGCCTGTCGTATACATGGATGCTAGCTGCAAGTGCGCCTGCGGCGTCGCCCGACGCGTGGGACTGCTCGACTCTCAATCGATCTTGCGATTGGCAACCGCTGGTCGGATCGACCGAGGCTGAGCGATCCTTGCCCCCATCTGCTGCCCTGCCTCATCCGGCAAGCCGAGCCACGGCTTCCGCAATCGGCATGTCGATCAGCGTGATCGCGTTTGCTGCAAGGAAACGGCGTTCGTTTTTGGTCAGCGTTGCCGCATCGATCACCGCAATTCGTGGGCCGTTGGAGCGCTTCATGATCTGTCGGGCGTAGGTGCGCAGCATCTGGTCGTCGAAGCGGCAGCCGACGAAGAACAGGCCCCGGTTGGTGCGCCGGTCCTGCACCACCTCAGGGATTGGCGTCTGGATATCGATTTCTGTCAGGACTTCGACATAGTCGGAATCTGAGACGAGGAAGTTTGCGGCCGGCCTAACGCTGCCGTGCGGCGTATAGAGAACCGTCCTTGCCGCTCGTCCGAGTTCGAGTTCCCTCCCTGAAAGATCGTAGGATTTTGTCCAAATGTCGCCGAATTCGTTCGCCCGCGTGACACCTTGTATCTCAACCACGTCTGTTCGACCGGTCTTAGCAAGGGCCGCGCGCATCGTCCCATCGTACCAGCTATCGATGATGAGGGAGAGCGGTAGGGTTGCGAACCAGGCGTGGAGCATGGTCGGCGCCACCGCTGCTGCGAAGATCTCGGCCATCCAGGTTTGAAGCGTACGGCGATGCCGGCGCTGTTCTATGAATTGCGCGACCGACCACATGTTGGTGCGTATCCTGGAAGGAGCGGTGGCCCGCAAGTTAAGTGCCGCGGCGACGGCTTCCGGTGTGTGCGGTACAGTCGGTTGCGCGCCGCTGAGCCGCAGGAGACCCGGACCGAGATAGGGGATGATCCCATCGGTGGCGAGCACTTCCTTCAATAGGTCAAGCCGCCTTTCGGCATCAAAGTTCCGAAAAATCACGAGACGCTCCGAGGTCAGAATCGTGTTCATGCTGTTTTCTCTCGCCGCCTAACTGCTATCCGCAGCATCAGTCCTTGTCGAAAATCCTCTTAGCCTCGACGGTGATCGGAAGAGGCGTATCCCGGGGCAGGTCGGGCAGGGCGATGCGCCAGCCGTTCTTGAGCGTTACAGCGCCACCCCATAGATCTTCCTTCTCGACCTTGATAATTGTCTCTTCGAGATCCTTCTTCGGAACATAGGCCGACAAGCCGGCGCTGGTTCTGCGGATCATTACCTTCATTTGGCTATCCCTTCATTGAGAACAGTGGCAGCCCTCTGGAGGCTCGTCAGTTCACGTGCGCGCATGCCGACAACGGTGCCGCGATCGACCCACTCGACGGCATAGACGTAGAACTGCTGGAGAAAGGTACCGATGTCGCGCACATAACCCTCGTCGCCCTTCCGCACCAGGTTTTCGCCGATATTTTTGCCGGGATAGGTGCCGTCATTCTTGACGTGGCGTGTGGCACGGACCCGCTCACCCGGCATGAATCGGGGCGGCTTGCGGATTTCCACTTCCTGTTCGCGTTGAAGGCCCATAGCGTTTCCTCCATTCCTCGGCTGCATGAAGTCAAAAGGAACCCGACGGCCCTCCGGAGGACACCGTGACTAGTCGGTAATCGCCTGGAGGTCAGGCGGGAACGCAGGTCTTTGGCACTGGACATACGGAGGCACATTGCTGCAATTCGAATTCTCCCTTGCATTCGGTGCACTTTTCCGGATCGATCACGTAGGCCTCTCCCTTGAACTTGATCGCGCCGGAGGGACATTCGAACTCACAGGCACCGCATTGGGTGCATTGGGATGCGATGATCCGGAAGGCCATTTTCAGCTCCTGGTTTTGTTGGAATGACGGGCGGTCAGGCCGTAGCCGCCAGTGGCTCGAGCCCAAATTCGGCGGCGTAAAGCGCGCTGATGGCCGTCTCGATGTAGTCATAGCCATAATCGTCCGTTACTCGGACTCCGGCCTTCGTGAGCTGATCCTTGGGGCAATCTCCTATTTTGGCGCACAACAGGATATCGATACCTTCGAGCGCAGCGATGACCTCATCGAGGGTGGACTCCTCGCCCCAGCCGCCGCGGCAATACTGCTCGACCTTGCGATGCCCGACGAGGTTGATCCCGATGGCCGAGGCTTCATAAACCTGGAATTCCTTCGCATGGCCGAAATGTTCGTTGATACGGCCGCCGCCTTTGGTGGCTACGGCGACGAGGAGTAACCCACTGGAGCCTGCCGTCTTGACCATCCCGATTGCCTCGCTCTTGGCCGCCACGTGATCACCTCGCTCGCGCGCGACCACCTCCCGATAGGTCTCGCGCTTGCTGGCGTCGTAGCTTACCTCGCCGGGAATCCGGTCTAGGGTAAATTCCCGGCCACGATCCTCGCCCAGCAGGCCGACCGCATCGGCCCGGCACTGCCGGCAATGGCGCATCAATCTGGCGCCCCCATCGAGACGATCTTGAAGCGTCTTCAGTTCGACCGCCCGCGGGCCGCGCTGCCCGGTCAGGCCGTAATGGGTGCCATGCTCCGGGTCGGAAATCAGCGGCATCACGTTATGCAGGAACGCGCCGCGCTCCTTGACCCATTTGTTCACCTCGATCAGGTGATCGTCGTTCACCCCGGGGATCATCACCGAATTGATCTTGGTGAGGATGCCGCGCGCGGTCAGCATTTCCAGACCCAACATCTGCCGCTCGTGCAGGATTTTGGCGGCTTCAAGCCCGGTAAAGCGGCGGTGGTCATGAAAAATCCAGGGATATATCTTCGCGCCGATTTCCGGATCGACCATGTTGATGGTGATCGTCACGTGATCAACGTTCATGTCAGCAAGCTCGTCGACATGGTCGGGCAGCGCTAGGCCGTTCGTCGAAAGGCACAGCTTGATGTCGGGGATTTCGCTCGCGACTCGTTCAAATGTCGCCTTTGTCTTCTTCCAGTCATAGCAGGCATCGCCCGGTCCGGCGATACCGAGCACGGAAAGCTGCGGGACTTCATTGGCGACCGCAATGACTTTTCGCAGCGCCTGATCCGGCGTGAGCCTTTCCGAGACGACCCCGGGCCGGCTTTCATTGGCGCAGTCATATTTACGATTGCAGTAGTTACACTGGATATTGCAGGCTGGTGCGACTGCGACGTGCATGCGTGCGAAATAGTGGTGCGCTTCTTCTGAATAGCAGGGATGGTCCTTGATCTTCTCCCAGGTAGCAGGGTCCACGTCGTCCGGCTTTGCGGGCGAGCCGCAGGACGAGGATGCGCAAGCACCGGACTTCGCGGTCGCCAGCAGCTGGTTCATGGTTGTCGTGCTGGTCAGGCTTTTAAGCGAAATCATCGGTGAGGACATTGAAGGCTCCGTTGCTGCATAACGTCGCGGTACAAAACGCAAGAGCCATGCCAACGAAAAGCGCTATTCCCTTCAATCGGTTAGCTTTTTTTGTCCGATTCCCTCCATTTCCTAGCCGACATGGTTTTGTGAGGTTTCCGACTGTGGACAGACAAGGGTTCGAAAGACGCCGCGCCTCAAACACACGAGGGGAGGCGGGGCAAGTTCGGCTTGACGGTCGACGTCACCAGCAGGCTTAGAACTTCTTTATCTCGATTTGGTGCCGGCGTAGAGCATAACCGACCTGACGCGGGGTGAGGCCGAGGACGCGAGCCGCCTTGGCCTGAACCCAGCCGGACTTCTCCATCGCATCGATCAGTCGCTCGCGCTCGGTCAGACGGGCACCCATTGCGGGGCAAGCAGGATCGTTCGGGTCGCAGGCGTTGGAGCACGACGCCTCGCTCTCCGAGCCGCCGACACGCCTGACTGTGAGCGGTGATCCAGCCGGCATTCCCCTGGCGAGGTCATCGGTGGCATTGCCGCCGTTTGAACCGTCGGCTCCTTTCCACAGTAGCGAAGAGAGGCACTGGCTGTTCTGGCAGGCGAAATCCGACTGAACGATCGTCGTGGATTGCGCGAGTGTTGCCGTCCTTCGCACGCAATTTTCAAGCTCACGGACGTTCCCAGGGAAACGGCATTGCGAGACCAGGTGGAGCGCCGACGGCGCGAAAGCGAGTTCGCGGCCGTTCTCCTTGTTGAATCGTTTGAGGAAAGCCTTTGCAAGGCGCGAAATATCGCCGGGTCGCTCTCTGAGCGGCGGCAAGACAATTGGCACCACACTGATGCGGTAATAAAGATCAGCCCTGAACTCTCCATTGGCGACAGCTGTCTCGAGGTCCCTGTTGGTGGCGCATATGAGCCGCACGTCGACTCTTAGCGTTCTGGTGCCGCCAACCCGCTCCAGTTCACCTTCTTGCAAGACGCGCAACAGCTTGGCCTGAAATGCAGGCGAGATCTCGCCGATCTCATCAAGCAACAGGGTTCCGCCATTGGCCAGTTCGAAACGGCCCGCGCGCTGCGAGATAGCCCCGGTGAAGGCACCCTTTTCATGCCCAAACAGCTCTGATTCCAGAACGCCTTCAGGCAATGCGGCGCAGTTCAACCTTACGAAAGGTTTCTTCCTCCGGGGTGAAAGCTCATGGATGGCCTGTGCGAAGAATTCCTTGCCGGTGCCGCTTTCGCCCCGCAGAAGGACGGTGGTATTGGTTGGGGCCACGGCCGAGACGGTTTCGAGCACCTGCTTGACTGCGGGACTTTCCCCGACGATCCAGTCGATTTTGGCAGGCAGACGCCCGCCGGTGTCGTTCCTCTCATCGTCTGGGGATTTTTCCCGTCTGCATTGCTCCTCCATGAGCCGCTGGCCATCCATGCCAAAACTGCGATGGAGCCAGATAGTCTGGCCGACAAGGTTGGCAACCATTGTGAGAAAGCGAACGTCTTCGTCATAGGGCAAGCCAGTGGCGTCACCCCTGACGCGGACGACCGACAGCGTTCCAAGAATCCTGCGCTCGGCCTTTACCGGGACACCAATAAAGCGACCTGGGATGGCGCCACCGTTCGAGGACGTCTGAAGGTGAGCCCGGAAGAGCTCCGATTTGCTGGCATCCTGTATGACGACGGGTGCCCCCGTAGCGACGATCTCGTCTATTGCGGCCTGCGGTATAACTCGGTCACGGCCGGATGGAGGTGAGGGCGTGACGCCGGCAGTCGCGACAATTTCTGGCTCGTTTTCATCGTCGAGGACGACGATTGCTCCATGACGCAAGTCGAGCATCGAGGAGAGAATGTTCACGACATTGGTGAGCATGATCTCCGGCCGGGTGGGGGCCATCAGGACTTTCGATATCTGGTAAATTACGCTGGAAATATCCGTCTTGGTTTTAATGGATGAATCAGACCGCCTTCCTTCATCGAACCGATCATGCAGCATGTGAACTCCTCAAGGGTTGTCAGGTGCTCCTCCAAGCGCCTTTTTTCTTCTGAACTCTGGAAGCATATGATTCCAAAGCCCTATTGTGCACATTTTCGACAACCTGAAAAATCCAATGCTGCTTGCGACATTCGCGGGAGGGCCTGCGAGCTAGTCATCCGAACTTGAAGAGGACACCGAAGCCGCCTCGCGGGTAATTCCACTCGATCTCACCACTTGCCTCGCAAAGGACTCTGCATGTGCCGCACTCCATGCACCCGTCGGCGGTGATCTCCACTTGGCCCTTGTCATTCAACTCATAGCATTTGGCCGGGCAGACGCTTGTAAGGGCGTAGAGTTTCGCGCTCGGCGACTGGTGCGGTCGCACTTTAATGTGCGGGCGTCCTGAATCGACCACATAGCGATTTTGATAAAGCTTTTCCTCTACGCGCAAGTTGGTGACTGCGATCGTCATCTCATCTCTCCTTCAGCGCCAGGCGAATGCCAAGCGGACTGCGTCACTAACGAGCCCCCAGCGCGAGCGCTCCTTGACGAAGGCCGCCGTCGTCGCCCGTTCCTTGTCGAGCTTCGGGGTGCTATCGACACGCATGAAGTTCTGTGCAGCCTGCGACAGCAATTGCGGATACGTCGTGAAGAAATTGCGGGAATTGGTGTGGAGCAGGGCGGGCATGTCCTTGTATTTCCGCAAATCTTTTATGACGAAGGACTTGTCCAGCTTCGACTTGTAGAGGGCGAGGTTCTCCTTGATCATTGGGTCCCCGCGTTTCTTGACCTGCAAGATGGCTTCACCGGCGAGGCGCCCGGACGTCATGGCGAGATTGGATCCCTCCCTGTGCACGGCGTTGTTGAGCTGCGCGGCGTCGCCTGCGACCACCCAGCCATTGCCGAAGAGTTGCGGGATTGCCTTGTAACCACCTTCCGGAATGAGATGAGCGGCATATTCCTTGACCTCCGAATCTGCGATCAGCGGCCGGACCGACGGATGGTTCTTGAAGTTCTCGAGCAGGTCGTAAGGGCTCTCCATTGTCGCGGCAAAATCCGAGACGAGGCAGCCGATGCCGATCGAGATCGACTCTTTGTTGGTGTAGAGAAAGGCGAGCCCGGCCATGCTGCGGGAGATGGTGCCGGCTGCCTCGATCACGCAGCCTTCGTTGGCCTTGAGGCCGAAGCGCTGGTCGATCACCTCTTCGGGCAGGAAATGCATTTCCTTGACTGCAAGCGCCACGGTTTCGGGTTTCGGCGTCTCACGCAAGCCAGCCCGCGTGCCGAGCAGCCCATTGACCCCTTCTGCGAGAACGACCACGTCCGCAAGGATCACGTCGCCGGTACGGTCGGTGTGAACGCCGATCACCTTTCCATCTGCATCGCGGGCGAGTTCCGTCACCGTCGTTTCGCACAGAACCGTCGCTCCCGCCTCGCGCACCTGGCGCGAAAACCACTTGTCGAACTGGGCGCGAATGACCGTATAGCGGTTTGGCCTCGACTCATTGAAGTCATCCGAGCGGTATTGCATCCCGACGTGGGATGTGTCGTCCATCATCCAGAAGCGTTGCTCGACCAGATGCCGCTCGAGAGGCGCATCATCCCGAAAGTCCGGGATGATTCTCTCCAGCATATTTGAGTACATGATGGCGCCCTGGACATTCTTGGAGCCCGGATACTCGCCGCGCTCCAGCTGCAGCACCTTCAGGCCGCGGCTCGCCATGGTGTAAGCGGCTGCGTTGCCGGCCATACCGGCCCCGATAACTATGGCGTCGAACTTTTCCTCGGTCATGGTCGTGCCCCTCAGTTCGCAAGCTTATCGCGACTGTGCGGCGACAGCCTATGGGTGAAGACTTCCGTCAAGGACGGCAGGAAGCGGATCGCATCGGTCACCACGCCGAGGTGAGCGAAATCGAAAATCGGCGCGTTTCGGTCGGTGTTGATCGCCACTATGAGATCAGCTCCCCCGACGCCAACCCGGTGCTGGATGGCGCCCGAGATCCCGGCCGCGATGTAGAGTTTCGGCCGGATGGTCTTGCCAGTTTGGCCGATCTGCCGATCAGCCGGCATCCAGCCCTTCTGGACCAGCGGGCGCGAACAGCCATATTCGGCCCCAATCGCCCGCGCGAGATTCTTTACAAGCTTCAGGTTCTCCGCCGCGCCGAGACCAAGGCCTCCGGCAACCACGACGTCGGCATAGGCGAGATTGGCGGTCGACGATTGGCCGTCGGAAAGAAAACCGAGGGCCTTGGTAACGATCTCTTCCTCTACCATCGGGACGTCGTGCTGAATGACACGCCCGATCGGCTTGTTCACGCGCTGCGGCATGGCCATGACCCTCGGCCGCACTGTTGCCATCTGCGGACGGCAGTTGAGGGTGTAGATTGTGCATAGCAGGGAGCCGCCGAAGGTCGGCCGTGTCGCGGCGAGCGAGCCTTCCGCATCCACATCAAGTTCGGTGCAGTCGGCCGTCAGTCCCGTCAACAACGTCGTCGCCACGGAACCGGCAAGATCGCGGCCGAGCGTGGTCGCACCGAGAAGCAGAATCTCCGGTTTGTATGTAGTGACCAAGTCCGTCATTGCTTTGGTGAAAGGCTCATTGCGGTAGTCTTCGAGGAGCGGCGCCTCGACCAGATAGGCAAGATCGGCGCCGTAAGCAAAGGCCTCGGCAACGGCATAAAGGGTGGCCTCTCCCGCCGGTCCGAGAACGACGCCGGCAAGCTCGACCCCTAGCTTGTCAGCGAGCTTGCGGCCTTCACCGAGCAGTTCGAAGGAGACGGGATGGACCTGGCCCCGCTCCAGCTCGATGAAGACCCAAACGTGCCGGTAGTCCTTGAAATGCTCGGGCAGTTCCTTCTTCATGCCGGCGCGGCCAGCGGCTGGAGGAGGGGTGCCTTGCTTCGTGTTCAACATCGTTGCTCCTTGCCTTCACGCGTCGCCATCGAAGGCGAGTTCGTCTTCCAGCGCCGGCTGGCGCGAGAAGATCCCGGCGATCAACGCATCGGCAAGATCGCGCGGCGTCTTTTCGGTGGTGTCGATTTGCTCCGCCTTTTCGGCCCGCGCAGCAGGGGCAAAGACGCGCTTGACGACGGTTGGAGATCCGCGCAGGCCGCATTTGGTGAGGTCCTCAATACCGGCGTCGGCCGCGCTCCACTTCACGATCCGGCTGCGCGCGGCGCGTAGCGCATCGTCGAGGGAGCCACGGCGGATCTCATTGGTGCCTTCCAGCATTGTAATGAGGCAAGGGAGCTTGCTCATCAGCGTCTGCGTGCCGCCTTCCGAGCGGCGCTCTACTGTGATTTCGCGCGTGTTTAGATCAATGGAGGCGATCTTCGCGACGTAGGTGAGCTGCAGGAGGTCGAGGCGCTTGGCGATGCCGGGCCCGACTTGGGCGGTGTCGCCGTCGATCGTCTGCTTGCCGGTGAAGACGATATCAGGCGTACCGAAGGTCTCGCCGATCTTCGCGATAGCTTGAGAAAGAGCGAATGAGGTCGCCAGAGTGTCGGAGCCGGCGAAATATCGGTCGGTCAAAAGTACCGCGCGGTCGGCGCCGTAAGTGAGCGCCTTGCGCAAAGCGTCCTCTGCCATGGGCGGCCCCATGGTGAGCACGGTGACCTCGCCGCCATGGGCGTCGCGCAATTTGAGTGCCTCCTCCAGGGCGAACAGGTCATAGGGGTTGATAATGGTTGGCACACCCTGGCGCATGATTGTGTTCGTCACCGGATGGACTCGTATCTGTGCGGAGTCCGGCACCTGCTTGATACAGATTACGATGTGCATGGCGGGTTCTTGCTCCCTCCTGTTCGGATGGCGGGCTTGGGACTTCATTTCCCTGCAAGCATCATTTGTGCCAAACGCGCCGCGCTCCCCCTATCGTTTTGAAAAGAGGAGCCTTTCCAGTTCAGAGGATGTCTGCGTCAGCGCCGAGTTGTCGGTTTCGCGACATCGGCGTGTCGCAACCGCGACGGGCTCATTTCTTCTCGATCGGCTTCAGGACGGAGTCGAACGGCACGAAGGCGCGGCCCGGTGGAGCGGAATTGTCCGGGTCGTGGTCCTTGAGCACCTTGAAGACCCGGTGCGCGAGCGGGGAGGAAGTCGCGAAATCCTCGTAGGCCCGTTCCAGCATGGCGCGGGCCCGAGCCGCGATCACCTGGTCGGGCAGACCGGAGAAGTCCTCTTCGCCGAGATATTGTCCCATACGCTTCATGATATGGAGACGTGAGACGTTGAGCACCTTCGGGTCATAGGATACGCCGAGCGCTGCGAAGAACTCCTCTGCAGCCGACAGACCCTTCAGCCGCGCGAGGATCTCTTTGACATCAATATGATGACTCTCATCAAAACACCTGCTCATTCCCATTCTCCCAACCGGTGGTCTCAAGTGTGTTCCCGCATCTGAGCTTCAGCCGTAAAGTGCGCGCTTCGAGGGAGGTGATGCGGTTGGCTGGCGAGCGATCGGGTCGGCAGCCGGGACGCCGGCTGAAGCGAGAGATACGGCAAGCCCCAACTGTTCTGCCGTAGCGAAGGCGACACCAGGCGCGTGCTCGCCGTCGCAGGGTCGAAAGAGTGAAGGCTTCATGAGCGGCGGCCGCATCTTCTATCTTGCCTTATCCGGATTGTGGTCTTCTGCACGTGCCTTACGACGGGGAGTGTCACGCATCTCCTCCACGATTCCGGGCATGACTTCGAGCACCCGGTCGACATCCTCCTCGCCGTTGTCGCGTGAGAAGGAGAACCGCACTGTCCCTTGTGCCGCCGTTTGAGGAATATTCATCGCGCGCAGGACATGGCTCGATTCCAGCGAGCCGGAGCTGCAGGCCGAGCCGGAGGAGCAGGCGATGCCATGGCGATTGAGTAGACGCAGCATGCCACCGCCTTCGGCGTGTTCGAAGGCGATGTTCGCGGTGTTCGGCAACCGGTCCAGCGGATCGCCGGTGACGAAGGCGTCTGGAACACGCTGGAGAACGCCTTTCTCCAGGCGGTCTCGGAGCGCTTTTACCCGTGTGTTCTCGTCATCCATGAATTTTGAGGCAAGTTCGGCCGCTTTGCCGAGTCCGACTATGCCGGGTGTATTCTCTGTACCCGCGCGCCTGCCGCGCTCCTGATGCCCCCCCTTGATCAGCGAGCGGAAGCGTACGCCGCGTTTTACGTAGAGCGCGCCGATCCCTTTTGGACCGTGCAGCTTATGGCTGGAGAGCGAAAGCATGTCGATTGCAGTCGATTTAAGGTCTATTGGAATCTTCCCGACCGCCTGGACCGCGTCTGTATGAAAAAGGGCACCGACCAGCTTGGCTTGCGCGGCAAGCTGAACCACGGGAAAGATTGTACCGGTCTCGTTATTCGCCCACATGAGCGAAACGATTGCTACATGCGCGGTGAGGGCGGCCCTGTAGGCATCGAGGTCGAGTCGGCCATAGTGATCCACCGGAATGCGGTGCACCTTGACGCCGCGGGTTATCTCAAGGTGCGCGCAGAGTGTCAGCACGGCCGGATGCTCGACGGCGGAAGTCACGATCTCTGTGCGCTCAGGCATCACCTCTAGCGCCGAAAGGATCGCCGTAGTGTCGCTTTCCGTCCCGCCCGAGGTGAATGCGATCTCATAATCGAACTCTGCGCCGATCAGCGCTTGCAACTGCTGGCGCGCCCTTCTCACCGCCACGCCGACGGAGGAGCCGAAAGCGTGCGTCGAAGAGGGATTTCCGAATTGATCCGTGAAGAATGGCAGCATGGCTTCAACCACTTCCGGATCGACCCGTGTCGTTGCGTTGTTATCGAGATAGATAGATCTCATGGCTGCATTCTCGGGGGGCGAGGAATGACGTGAACATTCATGTGCTCTGCCGCCCTGCTTGCGCGTGCAGTTGATGATGACCGAGGCCTGCAGACACGGGATCGAGGCGCGCGGCGGGGTGAGGGAGCTTGATCATGGCCGACGTTGACAAGGCTGCAGCCCCCGCAGCCCTCAGGTGAACGCATGCCCTTGACAGCTTTCCGACAAGCCGAATTTGCCGTATCGACGGCGGCCTTTGTTTTGCGTACAGGCCTCCTCTCACGTCGTGGCGCCTTCCGTGAACATTGCTGCATGGCCGCCGACAAGCATTTGCTCCACCGCTTTGGAGCCCGCGCCCCAGCCGCCAACAGGCTTCGTGTCGCAAATGGCCCGCTCGCTGGCAGTGAGGCAGTTGATACGGATGCCTTTCTGATCACGCCTTTATCGACACCAAAGCCTTTGCAGACGAGGGCGCCTGGCTCGTGATCCCAGGAGCGTCCCCTGCCGCGGAAATCGGCGCTCCTGGTAAAATTCACATCCGAACGGTGCGTTCTGTTCGGCGGCTGGCCGTCGATGAACCCCGCTTTCACCCGATGGATGAGGCGGTGCGCTTCGTCGGCAGTCGTTCCAATGATGAGTTCGGCAATCACTGACGAAGAGGGGATCGCAGAGCTGCAACGCAAAGACTGGGATTTCGCGGCTGTGACCGCTTCGGCAACAGGATCGACTGTGGTCATCAGTTCAAGCGTTTTGCTGCAGGAGATGGCGCCGGTCGCAGCGGCCTTGAGAACGCCGGCATTCATCGCGTTTAAAAAGTATTCCCCGACCATTTCCCAATAGTCCCACATAGGTTCGCTCACTATGTCAGGTGATCAGCCAAAGGACTTGCCGCAGGAGCACTTCTCTCGCGCGTTTGGATTGTCGAAGACAAACCCGGAGGAATCGACCCCGGTGACGAAGTCGACGGTCATACCGGCAATTTGGGGTTGCGAACCTGCGTCCACGAACACCGTAACCCCATCTGTCTCGATGACCACGTCGCCCTCACGCGCCAAGCTTTCCATTCCCATGACGTATTTGAAGCCCGCGCAGCCGCCTGCCTGGACCATGATGCGAAAACCTTCCACCGGCTCGGGGGCTCGGGAAAGCGCAGCTTTCATGCCGGCGACGGCATTCTCGGTGAGCGTGATCATGCGATGGTTTCTCCTCATTCCGAAGGGGTTTAGCGGGGTAACCGAGCAACCACCGTGCCAAGGAGAAAAGCATGTATAAACAACATCATGCTTTAACACTCTAGTGTCCCGTGTCCGACATCGTCGAACATGGGACAATATGGGGTGCGGAGGCCGGCCAATTCGCTTTGAAACCCGTACCGTCGTGTGGTTTGCCTACAGATGCTGGTCTTCGACTCGCCAGGGCCTTCCGCGGCGCTGTCAGGTGCGCGAAGGGGCCGCCAGGTGCGGCCGGTGTTTGACAATTAACGTAGACCTTGTGTGCCGTAAGGTTCGGCCTTGCGCATCGATCTCTTCACTCGGCCGAGTCCAGCGTCTCGAAGTGAAACGGGCCGCGTACACCGGTAGAAAAACGCTCAGCCGCATTGAGAGCTATTGCTAATCTTTCGCGAGGCGGAGAGTGGGAGCGGGCAAAAAGCGCGCCCAGTGCTATTTCTTGTCCGCATCCACAGGCGTCAAAGCCATCTACGGCCTCGCCAACCTGATAGTCGCAACCGATTTTGAAGAGCCGTCCGGCATAGCCGACAAGGAAGATGCCACCACGCTCGGCTTCGTACTGCCGCTGTGCGTAGCCACCATCTCGCAGACATTGGCGGAGCCCGTTCACAAAGTCGGTTACCATAAAAGCGTAGACATCAGTATCGGCATGCCTTTTTGGCAGCTCGAAGGAATGCGCCAACAACTGGCCCATCCTGAACGAGGTCGTAAAACCGAAGATGAAGTCCTGCTTGCGGAAGACCTTCCGATCGGCCCGGATGGTAAGGGAATGGCCGGCCACGCCAGCGCTGTCGCCGCCAATGTGAACTGACCCGTTGTCGATTAAACCGACAATGCACGTCATCCGCTGTGCTCCTCATATGGGCTATTCCAGCCTTCTGGATGTTGATTGTCGCGGCAATCAGCTCGACTGAAGCCACAGCGCTTGCGTCTGCCTCGAGTGTCAGTTGCAAGGATCATACCAAGCAGCGCCCAGCTCCCGTGATCGAAAGCGCGCTCGGGACTCCCGGTCCGTGTTAGGATGCCGACAGGCCTCTTCTAGACGATCGTATTCGGTGCAAGAGGACACGGGCGCTGTCGGCTTTTGTCGATTCCGAGACATCGTATTCGATCCATTTTCTGCTGCATGCTCATTTAAGTTGTTGAATACATCTCGGAATCAGTTCCGAGAGCTTTGCTACGCAGCTGGCACGAGTTTTGAAGGTCCCGTGTGACAAGGCGGCTGGAGCTGCCGACCGATATGACATCGGTCGATGGGAATGGAAGGACAAGCACCATGTCAGACCTGCGTCAGATCCGCGTTTTCTCGGGAACGGGCATCACCCGCGGAGTGCGAATATCCTATCGGCCCAGTCGGCAACGACACTCACAGTCGCCCAGCACCGGCGGATGGCCTCGTATGGACCTCGAGATGGACTTCGACGAACATGTGCTTGCCTGTGTCCTTTCGCGTGCGCTCGAGGAGATCGAGGCCGGCGAGGCGACGGCGACCGAGGCAACCGGTCTTTCGCGCGTCGAGTTGTTGGATATCCTGACCCGCAGTTTTCCCACAAGCCTTATCCACGGCTTCTCCTTGGAAGAGGTGACCGATCCCGAGATTGGTACGGAGGAGGAACTTCTGCGCGGACTGCTTCTAACGCATGCGCGGCCGGGCGACCCCGCGAGCGCCCGTTTTGCCAAGATCATCGCCCGGCGTGCCTTGCGCAATGACCATCTCTGGCAGGACCTCGGCCTCTTCGACCGGTCCGAGCTCAGCCGCTTGCTTGCCACGCACTTCCCGAACCTGGCGGCCGGCAACACCGGAAACATGAAATGGAAGAAGTATCTCTATTCCAAGCTCTGCGAGGCTGAGGGTTTTTCGCTTTGTGCAGCGCCCAGTTGCCGGGAATGCCACGAGTTCAAGGGTTGCTTTGGCTCGGAAGAGGGCGAGAGCCGCCTTGCACCGATCAAGAGCGGGACCGATTTGGACTAGAGCCGCTTTCGCGGGCGGTACGAGGCCGCCAGGGCTTGATCGCCATTAAAGGCCCAGCCGCTTTTCCCGGCGGCGTTGCACGGAGGTGGGGATGTTCATCGCCTCTCGATATTTTGTGATGGTGCGGCGCGCGATGTCGATACCCGTTTTCCTGAGTTGGGCCGCGATCTCCTCGTCTGAAAGCACATGATCGAGTGTTTCTGCGGTGATCATTGCCTTGATGCTATGGCGGACAGCTTCGGCGGAGTGTGCCTCGCCGCCTTGGGAGGAGGCGATTGCGACTGTGAAAAAATACTTTAATTCGAAGACGCCGCGCGGAGTGAGCATGTACTTGTTGGATGTCACCCGACTTACAGTAGACTCGTGCATGTCAATCGCGTCAGCGACGGTCTTAAGATTGAGAGGCCGAAGATGCGCGATGCCATGTTCCAGAAACACATCCTGCTGGCGAACGATTTCAGTCGCTACCTTGAGGATCGTCTTGGCGCGCTGATCGAGGCTGCGAACTAGCCAGCTTGCGTTTTGGAAGCATTCGTTGAGGAATGCCTGATCTTCTGAATTGTGTGCCGTCAGCCGAGAGACTTCGGCAAAATAGGTCTGATTAATCAGCACTTTGGGCAGCATGTCCGGATTAAGCTCGATTTGCCATCCACCTCCGGGTGAGGGCAGGACCCAGACGTCGGGTATGATATAGTCCGGACCTCCGGATTGGTATCGGTTTCCAGGCTTTGGATCGAGGGTACGGATTTCATGCAACATGTCGAGAATGTCGTCCTCATCGACACCACATTGGCGCTTCAGTGCCTGAAAATCGCGTTGCGCCAGCATCTCAAGATTGGCAACCAATGCTGCCATCGCGGGATCGAAACGGTCTCGCTGGCGCAGTTGTATCTCGAGGCATTCGCTGAGAGTTCGTGCGAATATTCCCGGTGGATCAAAGAGCTGCAAGGTTCCGAGAACCCGCTCTACATCGGCCTCTGCGACATTCAGCCTCCGGGCCAGTTCCAAAAGGTCTACATGAATATACCCAGTATCTTCCAGATGATCGGTAAGCTGGCTAGCGATCAGCCGCTCCTTTGGGGTGAATCCAGTAAGCGCCACCTGACGAGAGACATGGTCGTGCAATGTTTCCGTCGAGGCGGCAAACTCTTCGAGGGCGGGCCTTTCCCCCGCGGCAACATTGGCTGTGTCGCGGATTGATTTCCATTGCCTGAGCAGTTCCGTGGTCTCGGCCCTCATCGGCACGTCACCGTCTTTTTCGCGCGCGCCGATGTTCGGGTCTCCCCCCGAGACCGGCGACAGATCGCCCGCCGTCGCACAGTCGTTTGACGCCAACTCGAGGAACGGGTTCTTCTCTATTTCCTGCTCGACGAACTGATGCAGTTCGGCATGCGCCAGTTGCAACAAGCGTATCGACGCGATGAGTTGCGGCGTCATAACCAGCGATTGCTGCTGGCGTTGAAGAAGGCTTACAACGGACTCCATGTAGAGCGAAACTCCTGTCGAGCGACTACTGGGCTGTGCGTAATGGTAGCTGCGGGACGTTGGCTCCTTTAGGTCATGCGGCGGCGGGGGCCTTTAGCCGTTCAAGAACGTTCTGCGGAGAAGAGACGCCATAGGGATCGGCTTCGCAGTTGTCGGAGAAACCTTCCTCCTCGAACCACTGCTCGATCACGCCGTCATTGATTACGGCAGCGTAGCGCCAGGAGCGCATTCCGAATCCGAGATTGTCCTTGGCGACCAGCATGCCCATCTTGCGCGTGAATTCTCCCGAGCCGTCGGGAATGAGCGTGACCTTTTTCAGCCCCTGAGCCCTGCTCCAGGCGTTCATCACGAATGCATCGTTGACGGAGAGACAGTAGATTTCGTCAATGCGCTCCTTCTGGAACTCGGTGTAAAGGTCCTCGAAATCGGGCAGTTGATAGGTCGAGCAGGTTGGCGTGAAGGCACCTGGCAGCGAGAACAGGATGACGCGCTTGCCCTTGAAATAGTCGTCGGACGTCTTGTCTTCCCACCGGTACGGGTTTGGCCCCGCGATAGACTCATCGCGAACACGCGTCCGAAAAGTGACGAACGGGACCTTCTTTTTCACAGTCATCAATATTGCTCCTCTACTAGAAAAACGGACGCATCGCTCTCGATTGCGGCTGATGCGTACGGACCTTCGACCGACATTCCGGTCGTCGTGCAATTGCCATGCCATGTTATTGAATGCAGGAGGCGCACTGCTCTTGCATGGAGCAGCCTTGGTTTGCGCGGGAGGGTGGCCGCGCCCTCGCCCTCGCCAAGACCTGGGTTTGCATGCTTGGGGCTTTGTGTCCCGTCGTGTAGCCGCAAACCTTCCTGTCAGAAGCCGGACAAGAATGTCGGAAGCCGACCAAAAGTACCCCGGGGCCGGTCCATCGGTGCGGAGACGGTCGCCGTTCCAAGAATTAACCGGATGGGCTTCTAACACGCATCGCATCGATCTGAACGGCGAGAGTCTCCATCGAAATCAACGTCGGAAATCTTAACTCACTATGCGAATGAACTGACAACGATCACCGCCAGCAGACCCCATCCCATTGGGGCGAGATCATCCTGGATTCCGGGGCGCAATCATCTCGGAACAAAGGGGCGGCTTCACCGGAACCGGCGGCTACACGGCGCTTGCCGACTGCTTGCGCGACACTCGGCCTCCGAGCGAGCAAGGATTTGAGGTTCGCTTCGAGACACCGCCGGGCGAGCAGGCGCAGGTCGGGTCGAGATCGTGTCCCGTCAGGTGGTGTGGGTCCTGAGGATTAGGTGGCCATCAGTTTTTTCCGGCAGGGTCGGGTTGTTCAAGACCAACCTGATGGAAAGACCACCGATGACCGACGAGATGATGAACGTGCGCTCGCTTGTTGAGAAGAGCGCCGACGCGGATTTGTTGCGCGAGATGATTGGCTTTGCGGCCGAGCGGCTGATGGAGCTGGAGATCGGCAGCGCGACCGGTGCTGGCTACGGCGAGAAGAACCCGATGCGGCTCGCCCAACGCAACGGCTACCGTGACCGGGACTGGGAGACACGGGCTGGAACGGTCGAGCTTCGCATTCCGAAGCTGCGCAAAGGTAGCTATTTCCCGAGCTTTCTGGAGCCGCGTCGCATGGCGGAGAAGGCTCTGGCGGCGGTTATCCAGGAAGCTTACATCCAAGGCATCTCAACGCGTTCCGTCGACGATCTCGTCAAGGCGATGGGTATGAGCGGCATCTCCAAGAGCCAGGTGAGCCGCCTGTGCGAAGAGATCGATGTCAAGGTGAAGGCCTTCCTCGAAAGACCCATCGAGGGCGATTGGCCCTATCTCTGGATCGATGCCACCTATCTGAAGGTCCGGCGCGGTGGCCGCATCGTTTCCGTTGCCGTCATCATCGCCGTCGGCGTCAATACCGATGGCCGGCGCGAGGTTCTGGCATGGAAGTCGGCACTTCCGAAGCCGAGCCGATCTGGATCGGAATTCCTGCGTAGGCTCACGCGTCGAGGTCCGCGCGGTGTGAAGCTCGTCGTCTCCGATGCCCATGAGGGCCTCAAGGCCGCCGTCACCAAGGTTCTCAGCGCCACTTGGCGAAGATGCCGGGTTCACCTCATGAGGAACGTGCTGGCGCATGCCGGAAAGAGCGGCAGGCGCGATACATCGGAGGCTGCGAGCACCCAGTGGCGCAACGTCGCCGACCAGATACGGCCGAAAGTGCCCAAGCTCGCCGCCATCATGGATGATGCCGAAGAGGATGTGCTCGCCTACATGACCTTCCCGAAAGAGCACCGGGCCAAGCTGCATTCGACAAATCCGATCGAACGTCTCAATGGCGAAATCAAGCGACGCACCGAGGTCGTTGGCATCTTTCCCAACGACGATGCCATCGTCCGTCTCGTCGGCGCATTGCTGCTCAAGCAATACGATGAATGGGCGGTGCAGCGTGCCAGGTACATGACACTTGAGACAATGGCATCAATGAGCGATGATCCGCAAATCAGCCTGCCTGCAGTCGCACGCTGATATCCCCTCCGGCCCGCGCGGGAAACACGGCCCATTGCCGGAAGTTACACCACTCCCTGAGACACGATCCAGGTCGATTTTGCCCGGTGTCATGTCGGCTTCACCGATGAATCGACGACCTCGAGGATTGTCTGGTTGTTTTCGATGGTGCTGGGCTACAGCCGCCTTACCTGGGCGCGCGCTTCGTCATGCATCAGAACCTGCCGACCGTGGTGCGTTGGCACGTCGCTGCGTTTGAGGCGTTCCCGCGAGATCCTTTACGATCGCATGAAGACCGCGGTCTCCGGCGAAGGCGAGACAGAGGGTATTGTCTATAACCGTGCGCTTATTGATCTGCGCGTCACTACGACTTTCATTCCGGGCATGCCGTCCCTATCGGGCCAAGACGAAGGGCGCCGCTGCGGTTTCCCGAGGCGTGTGCCAAGCCGCGAACAGTTACAGGTCGCAACTTAAATGCTGGGTACTGTCGCAATGCCGACAGAATCGTATCGTCGCGAAAAATTGGAAACCTGCGCGGAAAGCTAACCCATTTAGCAGGAACGCTTTATCCTGTTGGCACGTCTCATGCTGCTTGGACTGCGAATTTTTGTCGTTGGTGCCGCACGGCAGTGGTTCCCAAGAAAATCGCGCATGTAGGACCAGGGATCGGGGCGGAGATGAGTAATTCCAATGCAAATTCACGACATTCATCACCCGATGGTCGCGGAACGCGTGTCAGTGCCGCGTGCCGCCCAACGCGGCTTCATTTCTATCTCGATCAGCCCGACCTCCTCAGACTGGCCTTCGGAGGCACGCCGACCGCAAAGCGGACGATATCGTCAATAAACTTTTGGCCCAGGCCGGGGTGCCGCGGTCTCGAGCGCCGCGACCGGCGATCTGGTGGGCGTACGGCTCTCATGCAGATACGCGGTGGGACGATGTCAAATGGTTCGAAACAGGTTGCGAGGCCGACCTTCGCGTTGCTGAGTCAATTTTCGAACGCCCCCTCCGTTGGTACCCGCTCAGCATGGACAGCGGGTCTAACCAGGAGGCGGAGCGATGCTTCGACATTTGGCAGACCCGCAAATGCGATAACGACACCGGCGTACTGTTGTTCGGTCTTGCCCTGTACATGGCATTGTCGATGCGAATCGAAGTCGAGGTAGCCGTTGCTCTTTGGCTTTGTCTGATCAGAGGTCGGTACAGGTCTTGCCACTGCATTGATTGGCCTGAATTGGAAATTTCTCTTTGACTGAGGTGTCGCGCATGCTCGGTTCTGTTCCACAGCGGCGACGAGGGCGCCTGGCTGACAAGCAGATAGGCGCATCATACAGCGCCTTCACATTGGGCGAGCCTCTTTGGGGCACGCTGGGCTTGGCTACAAATCTTCAGTGCGCCATCGGCGTCGCGTGCATGGCGGCCGCGCTAGCAGGCAAGTGGCGCTCAACGATTTGGAGGTGCATCTCAGTGAAGAATCAAAGCGCAATTGAATACGGCAACTTTGGCGACGTAGCAAAGTTCTATTTATCGAGGCCTCCATATGCCCATCGCCTCATCTCCATGCTTTCATCGTTTGCGAAGAGCTGTCAGACACCAAGCACAGTTGCGGATATCGGCGCCGGCACCGGGGCACTGACAATCCTTCTTGCCGATATGGGATGGATCTGCCGCGCAGTCGAGCCCGACGGCAGGATGTTAGAAGTAGGAAAATCCATCACATCGGGGCGGAACGACATCGAGTGGGTCCAATCCTCGGCTGAGGCGACAACACTCAGGTCGGCCGACTTTAGTTGGGTATGCGTCGGGAACTCATACCACTGGATGAAGCGTGAAGCTGCTCTTCGCGAGTTTCACCGTATTCTCAGGCCGGGAGGTATAATTTCCGTGATCTTCAACCTGTCGGACTTCGATGCTGACGATTTTCAAGCCCGGATCGAGGAAGAGATTCGCCGGAGGGCGCCCGACATTAAAAGAGCTCGGCCTCCGATCGAGGCAGCGATGGAAAAGTTGGAGGAAGACCTCGATTCCTCAGGTCTGTTTGAAAGCTGCGTGAGACTAACAGCGCGCCACATTGTCGAGATGAGCATCACCAACTATCTCGCATCGTGGAATACATCGCACGACCTTCGCAGCCAGATGAGCACAGAAGAGTGGAGCGATTTGCTGGCTTTCATTGAAGATGCTTCCAAAAAGCGAGGCCAACTTTCTCTTGTGTTCAAGACGAGCGCGTGGACGGCGGAGAAGCGGCACTCTGGGTGACCCGATCCAAACGATATTCTGCGGCTCTCTGTTGGACATTGATCACGGAGCCATTGTCTATGTCGATATACGAAGTCGAATCAGCCAGTGGCATCGCCCCGGTTCGCGCACTTATTGAGGAGTGGGGGATTGAGCCATTGGTCAATTGCGGCGGCGTCCGTACTCGATATGGAGGATCACGGACGCTGCCTGAGGCAATTGCGGAGATGGAGACGATCCAAAACCAATTCGTTGACATGGACGAACTAAACGTCGCCGCCGGCTCCGCGATGTCGCGACTCTTAGATGTGGAATGGGGTTTGGTTACAGGCGGGGCTTCCGCCGCAATAACGCTCGCAACGGCCGCGGCCATTGCCGGCCGCGACCCTTTCATCGCGATGTCGATGCCGTTTCACTGTCTGGAGCGTTCAATCGTGGCCCTGCCGAATGGCCACCTAAGCCCGTATGACATGGCAATCACAGGTGCGGGAGGAATATTGGTCGAAATCGGGGATATCGATGAGCTCTTTGCCGTCCGCGACAAGATCGCCTTAATGTTTTTTGTCGGCCTACGTGAAGCCGATGGCGCGATTACATTTTCTGCATGGCTGGAGGCGGCAGCCCGATTTGACGTCCCCGTCTTAGTCGACGCTGCATCTGAATTTCTGATTGGGCCAGAGCGTTGGACGCAGCGTGGCGCCGGCCTCGTCGCATATAGCGGCGCCAAGAGAATAGGTGGCCCAAGCGGTGCAGGTCTCCTCCTCGGCCGCCGTGACCTGGTGAAGGCCGCGACGCTACACACCGCACCCAACTTTGGGATCGGAAGAAGCATGAAGGTTAGCCGCGAGGAAGTTGTCGGCATGTTACGAGCGGTGGAACTAAACGCGAAGAATGGTTGCATGCTTTGGCAGCCAGACCGCGAGTTGGAATGCAGAGGAATGCTGGAATCGATTCGACTCGGGCTGTGCTCAATAGAAGGTGTTCGAGCCGAAGTTGTGGAGGGCACGCCAGCACTACCAATCCCGAGACTCAGGATAGAATGGGCGCCGAGCGCGATCACACGAAGCGGACCTTCCATCCTCGCCGCACTCCGGGACGGACGGCCAGCTATCGTCGTTGAAGAACAATGGGTAGCGGAGCACTCCATTACAATTGACGCGTTTTGCATGCAGCGCGGCGAAGAGGACGTTGTTCTCCGCCGTTTGGTCGAGGAGTTGGAGTCCCCACAGAAGGTGCAAGTCGAGCCGATTTCTCGCGGAAACAACTTAAGAAGGTCCGAGAGCTGCTGGACTTTGGCGACCTACTTCAATTCGTCTCCTCGCACGGGGCGTCTCGTCTTTTCGCAAGGGGACGGTCCTGTGCGAGGAGAATACGTTGATGACGATTTAATTGCGGAAGTACAAGGCTTTCGGAGGGGCGCCGTGCTGAACTTCTTTCTCAACACAGAGAAGTTCGGGAATCAGATCGTTATCAACTTTGTTGGCGCGGTACATGGCGACAAAGCAACTGGCACCGCCACATTCGGACGAATGCTTCCACAGAAGAACGCCTTCCTCCCCGACTTGAATAGAGACAAAATCCGTTGGACCGCAGAAAAATTGAACCCGGCCGGTCAGGACCGCGGTTTGTAAGCCGTGAAACCAGTGCGGAAACTCCTGATTGACAAGCCGCCCGGTCCCTCAGCGACGTGTGCGGATGCGGTGCAAGTTGAAAACAGTGTTCCTTTTCCTGGTGGTGACCCGAAGCCCGTGTCGCATCGCGGCTGCGTGCATACCGGAAGCTCTCGCCCCCTCGGATCGTGTGCATTTAGCCGGCGCTCCGCTGGCTCGCCGAAGCACGAGATGTGCAGACGGCAGGCGGGTTCGTCCGCGCTTAGCGCCCCTCGATGCAATCGGACAGTTATGTCGGTTTTGGTGATTTGACGACAGAGCTTTGTTTGGTCGGTTTTCGGATGTTCTTGGCTAACCTGCTGAAGGAAACCCAAGAACTTCCTTTTTTGATGCTGTGAACCAAATTGGCATGAATTTTGAGTCTGCCTATCGAGAGGCCGCGAGATCTGTTTGCGAGGAGCAACGCGATGGTGTTGCTGAGTAAGATCCTAAATGTGATGCGCTCTTACGGAGCATTCCTGCGCAGGGTGATGGTTCCGGCACTCGACGACCTGATTGGCTCCGGTGCGACAAAGGCCCATACAGACCAGTTCCCTCTAGATCTCATCGAGAGACATGGCCTGCAACTTGTCGACGTGCGCTGTGATGCTTTCCGATGGCACGAGATCGACGGCGAGGGCGGAATGCCAAGCGCATGTTGGCATTTTGAGTGCCTCTGCCAAGTCGGAGCGCCAGTGAGCCCGTGTCAGTGGCGTCTATTGCCGGGGAGTAGGCCATGATCCGCGCTCATTCAGAGATCGTTCGCACGAATAGCTTTTCCGCATCGATGGCTGATGGCGACGATTTGCTTCAAGAGGGGACGGCCGGTGACATTTTCCGGAAACTTGGAGCGGAACCGATAATCAACTGCACCGGCGTTCGCACATTGTATGGAGGCGGCAATCCAACTGAGGCTGTGATCGCGGCGATGAACTTGGCGAGCCGGGCTTTTGTCGATTTAAACGAGCTTGCAGAGGCGATAGGAAGGAAATTGGCCTCGCTTACCGGCGCAGAGTGGGGCTTTGTGACAGCAGGAAGTGTTGCCGCGCTATCTCAGGCGATCGCCGCGTGTGTCGCCGGCAACGATCCGGAGAAGATGAAAAAATTGCCGCTGCAACGCGGAAAAATGGTGGTAGTCGCCGCTGACCAGAGAATGCCGTACGAGGCCGCTATTCGAGCGGTCGGTTGCACCGTGACCGCCATCAAACGTGCTTCCGATCTTGATGACATGCCTTTAGAGGACATTGTTGCAATTTGCCTCGTTGGGCATGATATCCCAACATCCGCGCTGCCCTTCGAGCAGATGGCCAAGCGGGCCAAAGGCTATCGAATTCCTCTGATCGTAGACGCAGCCGGGTTGGCGCCCACCTTTCCAAACACTTGGCTCCTAAATGGCGCCGATCTCCTAATCCATTCAGGCGGAAAATATATTAGGGGGCCGCAATCAACCGGATTTCTCTTGGGCTCTAAGCGTTTATGCCGCGCAGCCTACTTGAACGGTCCACCCGGCCAGTCGTTCGGTCGATCGATGAAGGTCGGAAAGGATGAGATCGTTGGTGCGTACGTTGCCTTGGAACAATGGGTCGCAGGAGGAGAAGCGGCGCGCGCGATGAATCGGTGGCGCGCTTGCATTGCGGAGCTGGAACACGAATTTCTACGCTTGCCCGAGCTTTTCGTCGAGAGAATCGAACCAGATTCTGCGTTCTGTAATCCGCGGATTGCTGTTTCGTGGGATCGAGCGACATTTCCGATCTGCTCGCAGGTGATAGCCGAGAGACTAAGTCGAGCACTCCCGCGTATTATTTTGCATGATTATTGGCACGCACCTCAACGGATCGTTGTCGATCCAACCAATTTAACGTTAAACGAAGCCAAAATCGTCGGCCGTTCTATCGTCAGGGAAATTGCTGCCCCATCGGAACTCGCTGTTCTGCCAGCGAAGGAGGCGCTGAACGTATCAGGACATTGGGAACTCTCGGTTGAGTTCCTACACGGCGCTGCCACGCACGAATTCGTGCTGTTCCAGGACGGGCAAACCATTGCCGGAAACCATTTTGGCACCGAGGTTTCGGGAGTATGCCACGGCACCATTGTGGGACCGAGCTTAACGCTGATCTCACGGCTGCCCGGAGATCCCATGGGGTTGGACTATGAATTCGAAGGAATCTTGCACAGCGATTTGCTAACCGGCGTCGTGCATCTTGGCGCATCAACACCCAAACACAACGGCCTAAGCTTCAGGCGACAGTTCGGTCACGCGAATTGGAGCGGTCGACGCGTTGGCACATCGAACAACTCCAAAGGAGGAGACAATGCAAGTTGCTGACCGGCAGTCGTTCGGAATTTTCTCCGAAGTGGCAGAGACGTACACAAGGCGTCCGCCCTTTTCAAGGCGTCTTCTCAAAATGCTGGCCCATCAAACAAATGAGCAAGGCGAAAAGCCAACCTTCGCCGATGTTGGTGCTGGGACTGGCGCCATTGCTTACGCATTAGCCGACATCGGTCTTTCAGGTTATGCGATTGAACCTAACATTGAAATGGTCGCCGCGGGGCAGAGGCTTGGCGCAAGCTATCCGAACGTATCCTGGATCAACGCCGCCGGTGAAAAGACAAGTCTTCCCGACAGTTCGGTCGATTGGGTTTGCTACAGCTCCTCTTTCCATTGGGTAAATACGCGTGAGGCGCTTCAAGAGAGCATGCGAATTCTGCGGCCGCGCGGCTTCTTCACTATCACTTTTTTCCTCATGGACCTGGATAGTGACCCCTTCCAGATCGAAATCGAGAGTAGAATTCGCGACATGGCACCAGCCCTGAAGCGGGCGCGACCGCCGATCATGGCGCAGATGTCGACCTACGAGTCACTTCTCAACCAATATACAGGCCTCAAAAATTGCATCTCCCTCGCAACCACAGAGGCAATTGCGATGACTGAGGAGCAGTATGTTAACTACTGGGCCGGCTCGTATGACATTCCGAGCCAGGTTTCGCCGGAACTCTGGACCTCAATTCTGCAGATGATCGCCGAGACCTTTCGAGCCCGGCAACCCAGCAGTTTACGGTTCCGTTCTACCGCATGGCATGCTCAACGGGAGAGCTGAAATGCGGCAGAAGGGTGAACGCCTGAAAATCCGACGGGACCTGCTGGGGCATGTAGAGAAGGTGGCCGGCGATGCAAACCGGTCGCCTCAAGCCGGCATCCCGGGTTCTTGGATAATTGATTTTGAGATAAACGGCATTCGATCAACGGCGGGATTGGAGGTTTTGGAGGACGATGGCGCCCTTTCTGTACGGTTCCTGGAGGCCGGAACATCAATTCTAGGCCAGGTCCGTCATGCTGATCGCTTGTTCCTGCAGATAAGCTTTCGCGCCACCCACGATATCCTTCCTGCCAGTGGCATTCTCGAGGGATTTTTTCTTGGGGATGTTGCCTGTGGCCACATTTACGAAGCGACCGGGGAGGATATCCATCAAGCCAGATACATGTGGCGTGCGAGGCGAACTTCTGAAGTGTTGCACTAAGCCAGACGATCACGAATATGAGCACAGAGCGAAGTTGCGAGCGACCGTCTATCTTGCGGAACGAAAAATGTACTGTTGCTGCAATAGGCATTGCACTAATCATAAATTACGGCACATTATATTATTGTGTATCAGTGATTGTCAGCGACGTTGCTAAAGCATTTGCAGTGACGAGTGAATGGATATTTGCTTGTTTTTCCTTCGCCTTGTTTGCAAGCGCCCTGGTGTCCTTGATGGCGGGTCGGCTGATGGATACGCACGGCGCGGGCACCACGATGAAAGTCGCGTCTGTTGTAGGTGCGGCAAGCTTGGGATTGGCAGCAATCGCATGGAACGTCGCAGTGTTCGCCATCGCTCTATTTGGCATGCAAGTCGCGTCAGCATTTCTATTCTACGAAGCTGCATTCGTGTTTCTGGTGCAGCGAGATGTGGGACAGGCAAAGCGGCAAATCACTACGCTGACATTGATCGTTGGGTTTTCGTCAACATTATTCTGGCCGCTCACTGATTGGCTGCTCGCCTTGATCTCGTGGAGAGGGGTGTTCGCGATCTACATGGTCGCCGACATTCTCGTGGCTCTTCCATTGATCGTATGGGCGGTCGGAACAGGCTCCGTGCACTTAACCAGCCGAAATGACGACCATCAACGGCAGGTCAGCTCGGCACACCCTCCCAAGATGATAGATGTGGCATTAATCGCGATCGGTTTTTCTCTCACGACGTTCATCTTGTCGGCCTATCTTGGCCAGATGATCCCCATCCTTTCATCACTTGGTCTCGGCGCCACCGCACCATGGATCTCAGCGCTATTCGGACCGTCGCAGGTGCTGATACGTTTCTTTGCTGCGTCGTTAACCAGTACGATGCCCCCAGTGAAACTTACCCTCCTCTCGAGTATCCTGCTTTCGGTGGCTGGACCCATCCTTGAATTGAGCTCTGGCACCGTTTTTGGAGCAGTGATTTTTATGGTCCTGCTTGGATTTAGCTCCGGCCTGAATAGCATTTGCCGTGGAACGCTTCCGTTATCTGTGTTCGGAAGCCACGGTTATGGCAGGCGAGTGGCGTTGATTACCGGCGTGAGATTGCTGACCGCATCGGTTGCGCCGCTCGTTTATAGCGTCATACAGCAACAATCCGGGGCAACTATCGCATTGGCGGCTCTTACCGCCTGCGGCCTGGGAAGTATACTTGCCTTCGTGCTTCTCGCCGCCCTGCAACCCGTTAGCGATGGTAGATTGCCACTGTAGGCCCAGCTATAAATCCTCAACCACAAGCTCAACCCGATCTGACGACCAGCGGGTTTCTGAATAGCTAATCGGATGCAATTCCAAGTCGACGTCTACCTTTCGCGTGATGAGGACTGGACGTGAAGTCGGTTGAAAAAGACGCCTTGCCTCGTCCTCCGTCGGCGGTCTTGAACTGATGCGGGTGGTACGTCGCATATAATCGTTTATTCCGAATGATCGATAGGTATCGGTCGTGCTTTTGAGCTCAGCATAAACACGTGCGACATCCGGAAACCGGGTCGCTGAGAAATAGACCTCGCTGAGCGCAATAATAACTCTCCCGGCATATGAGTCGACAAAGATCCTCGTCACAAGCTCATCATTAGATAGCGATAGCGCTGCACGCACCTCCTCAGGCGCAGCAATCGTTTCGCTTCCAGTGATTCGATAATTTGCTTCGAGCTGCTGATCTTTCAGATTTTGCGTGAACCGCGTGCGCTCCGAGATCCGGTAGTGAATAACTTGCTCATGAACGAATGTTCCACGTCCCTGTTCGATGCGAACAAGTCCCTTGGCTTCAAGTTCCGACATTGTCTGTCGAAGAGTATGTCGCCCGACGTTAAAACGCGCCATCAATTCTGGCTCGGTGGGAAGCTTTGATCCTGCCGGATATTTTCCTGCGATCAGCTCCTCCGCAAGAACAGCCTCTATTTGCTTCCAGACAACGAGTCCCCGACGTCTTCCGCGGGTCTTTTGACCATCATTCGGCTTCATCTCATTCGACATCCGCTACTCCAAAAAATACAAGCAAAAAAATTCTTCATCCCTGTCACACTCTCGTAATCATCCGGATGTTTGATCCTGTCGTCTTTACGACATACAAATCCGTGGCGGAGTGGCTGCCTCGTCGTTGGTTTATATACGATAAGTATCGGGGGAATTTTTATGTTTAGTCGCATGTTTAGCGTGCCTGTGCTCACGCTCGGATTGATCGCAACGGCGATGCCGGCGTTCTCTGCAACGCTTCGAGTCGCGCATAACTTAGGATACGGCGGGCGCGAGTCAGTAGACCCTATTTCGCCGGTAAGATTTTTCCCTATAAATCAGATGCTGTACGATCCACTAGTGTGGCCAGATAACAATGGAAAGCCCAGTCCGGCGCTGGCAACCTCATGGTTCAACTCTCCCGACTTTCGAACGTGGACTTTTACCATCAGGAAGGATGTTCGGTTCCATAATGGGGACGCCATGACGGCACGGGATGTCGCCTTCTCACTTCAGCGAGTTCTCAGCCCGAAGTTAGCGAGTCCCGTAAGGTCCGTTCTCAGCTTCATCGAAGACGTAAAGGTCATCGATGCTTCTACAGTTGCCGTCCACTTGAAGCAGCCCCACGCCGATTTTCCGATCGTGCTCATGGACTACCGCGTTCGCGTTGTCTCTGCAAAGTCGCTAGCTGACAATACTGACGCGATATACGACAGCGGTATCGGGACAGGCCCATTCAAGCTTCAAAACTTGGATCCCGAAGGCACCACAGTTCTGGTTGCAAATCTGGATTACTGGGGCGGAAAGCCGGGCGTGGATGAGGTAGATGTAATCGCAATCCCCGATACGGACGCACGCAATCAAGCATTGTTGGCCGGTCAGATTGATATGTCAGAAGTTACTGGAACCGAAGAGAGACTATTTGGCGGTACCAGCAACTTTGTAGTTCAGAAAATCCCGGCTGGGGCATGGAACCCGATCGTCATGCGGACAGACACGCCGCCTTTTAATGATCCACGTGTGCGAAAGGCTCTCAAGTTGCTCGCAGATCGCAAAGCGCTGCTCCGTTCGGTGCTCGGCGAAGAAAACGGAATTGTGGCCTGCGACGAGCCAGTCTGGCCGGGAGACCCCTACTTCGATGCAGAAATTAAATGTGAGCCCGACCTCCCCATGGCAAAGAAGCTGCTCAGCGAAGCAGGTTTTGCTGACGGATTAACGCTTGATCTCTATACGTCGTCAGTCGAACCGAGCATGATCCCTCTTGCAGAGGCGTACCAAGCGCAAGCCGCTCAGGCAGGTGTTAACATCAATGTTCGCGTGGTCCCTGCCGATGGATACTGGACCAATATCTGGCTCAAACCAAATTATCCGTTTGTGGTTGGCAACTGGGGACAACGGCCGGCGGATCAGGTCCTGAATGAAGTTTTTCGCTCAAATGCAAAGTGGAATGAGTCGGCTTGGAACAGGCCGGACTTCGACAGCCTCCTGGACGAAGCGCGCAAGAGTGGGAGCTTCGACGAACGGAAAGCGGTTTACGGGAAGGCTCAGAAGGTGCTTTCGGAAGAAGGTGGCGCATTCGTGCCTTTCTTCAAATACGAGACTCGTGTCTACAGTCTTGACGTAACACATGTCGATGCGGTGCCAGATATTCTTATGCGCTGGCAGAATATCGCCAAACAGTAGAACGGTAGACTTGGCATCATGCTTATCCGGGCAGCGCTGTCGCGTATTGTGACCCTCTTTTTGACACTCTGTGTATGCTTCGTTGCACTCGAGGCATTGCCCGGAGATGCATGCACAAGCTTTCTCGAGCAAGATGCACAGGATTCTCTGTTGCTTAACAATTGCCGGAGTCAACTTGGCCTTGATCAAACTTTCCCATATCGGATCGGAAAGTTGATATCGGGGTTATTTCATGGTGATCTAGGAACATCCTTGGCAAGGAACCGACCTGTTGCGGAAATCCTAGCGCCACGGCTCCTGAATACCTTTCTTCTCGTAGGGTTTTCGGCCCTAATTGCGATTCCGATCTCTTTTGGGTTTGGAATAGCTGCGGCCGTGAAACGCGACTCTTTTTTTGACATAGCCTCCTCAGCATTAATTATAATGGCGATGGCTATACCGGAGTTTGTAATAGCCACGATATTAATACTAATATTTTCGATTTTTCTTAGAATACTTCCAGCTGTTTCGATAATCTCAGGAAACGACACAGTTATACAGATTCTTGCAAATGCCGCCTTGCCGATCGGTGTTCTTTCTATAGTTATGATCGCCCACATTATGCGAGTTATGCGTACCTCTATGATAGATATCCTTGACAGTGACTTTATAAAGGTTGGAACATTCCGCGGCCTTTCTTTCTCGCGGCTCGTATTTCGCCACGCCTTACCGTCTGCGCTTCCGCCAGCGCTCAATGTAACCGCTATGAGTTTGGCGTCTCTCTTGGGTGGCGTAGTCGTCATCGAGCGAGTGTTTAACTACCCCGGACTCGGCACGTTAACACTTCAAGCAATTCACGACAGGGATATGCCTGTGGTTCAAGCGACCGTGATCATCTTCACAGCAACTTATGTCGGGCTCGGGATGCTGGCCGACTTCGCCTCATCACTTGCAGATCCCAGCCTTCGGAGAATTAGGGTATGACCACATTTGCTGTCATGGTCTCAAGAGCAACTGATCATACAACGAGAGGATTCTTCAAGTTCGTCCGGTCTTTAATTTCCACACCCTCGGGAAGCTTAGGGGTAACACTCGTTGGGGTGCACCTACTGGCAGCTTTTTTCGGAGGACTGCTGGCATCGCACGATCCGATCCGCCAAGATTCGACGCAAATTCTTACAGCTCCGGGTTTCGATCACATCTTCGGAACCGATCAAATGGGAAGAGATGTTTTTTCCCGAACACTTGTCGGCGGACGCATCGCCATGGCTATGACAGGGGTGAGCGCGATTCTCGCAGTGGGCTGGGGTGCTGTTGCAGGGATCGCGGCGGCAATGCGGGGAGGTATCGTTGACGCCGTTCTAATGCGCTTAGTCGAAGCCGTCGGCGCTCTACCCTATCTTCTTTTCCTTCTTTTGCTTGCAAGTATCTCATCCGCTGGGGTTTACGCTCTAATTCCAGCACTCGCTTTGTTTTACGGAACAGCGGTGGTTCGGGTGGCAAGGGCGGCAACTCATGCAGTCGTTTCTTCGGACTTCGTGGCAGCCGCACGTGTGCGTGGTGAGACGAGCAGGCAAATCTTGCTTCGAGAGATATTGCCGAACGTCCTTGACGTTATAGTCGTAGACGGGGCTCTTCGATGGTCTTCGATGCTTCTCGGCTTTAGCTCACTGTCCTTCTTAGGTTTTGGTGTGTCACCCCCGACACCCGACTGGGGACTGATGGTCTCCGATGCGCGCAACGTCCTGTCCGTTGCGCCGTGGGCTGCACTATGCCCCTGCGTGGCGTTGGCATCGCTAATACTTGGCTTCAACTTTCTTGCCGACGCCGTGGCCAAATCTATCGGAATCGATCGCTGCCTGGCCATTTAGCGGAGTGAACTGATGCAAGAAGCACCTCTTCTTAAGATTGAGAACCTTACGGTTGGCTTGGCCAATAGCAAGGGTCGTCCGGTTATCAAGGATATCAATCTTGAGATCTTTCCGGGCGATACGATCGGTATCGTAGGCGAGTCAGGTAGTGGGAAAAGTACTCTCGCGTTGACAATGCTTGGACATTTCAAAGGTGGCCTCAAGGTGGAGACGGGGAAGGTGACGCTCGCAGGCATTAACGTCCTGAAGGAGACTGTCGCCCGGCTCAAATCGATCTATGGCAACGTGGTCGGTTACGTCCCGCAAAATGCAGGAAAATCACTTACGCCGTCGAAAAGAATCGGCCGTCTGATAGAAGAGGTCCTTGAATGCAACACGGGTCTTCCAAGGCCGCGACGTCGCGAACGGATGTTGAATTTGTTACGCACTGTGCAACTGCGGAACGTCGAAGACATCGCGCAGCGCTATCCCTATCAATTGTCCGGAGGGGAGCAACAAAGATGCGCGATAGCGCTGGCGCTAGCCGGAGATGCGAAGCTTTTGATTCTCGATGAACCGACTTCGGCGCTCGATGCGACTACTCATGATGAACTCCTTTCGACAGTGAGACGTCTTATTTTCGAAAAACAGCTTGCGATTGCATGTGTCACACATGACATGGGAGTTGTAGCGCGGCTGTGCTCACGTGTTGCGGTCATGTATGCGGGTTCGATTGTGGAAATCGGTAGTAGCTCCGAAATACTCAATGCTCCACAGCATCCGTATACTCAAGGCTTGATTCAATCGATACCAAAGCTGGCGCACAGTTGGCTCCCCGCCGCGATAGCAGGGACGCCCCCCAGCATGGGCGTCCCTATTTGCGGTTGTGCCTTTGCTCAGCGATGCCCCGTCGCCATACCCGAGTGCTCAGTTAACGAACCACCGATATTATATTCTAAAGCGAGCCTTCTCCGGTGTCACAATCCACAGCCGCAGATATCACCTCAGGTTTCAATGATGCGGCTTCATAATGTCATTCAATCGCGACCGGGCAAGTCCTTGCTCGAAATCGACAAGCTCGTGGTACGGCACCTAACCGCAAAAAGTCTGTTTCGCAGGCGCGCGATGGACAGGGCGTATCGGGGTTCAGCAGTGCTGAGGGATGTGTCTCTTTCAGTCCGTGCTGGGACCATCGTCGGGGTAATAGGAGAATCAGGATCTGGAAAATCTACTCTTCTCAGGGCTATTGTTGGCGAAGGACTCATCGAGAGCGGTGAAATCAAATATCGAGGCGAGGCGCTCCCGTGGCGAAATTCGTCGCGATCGCTTGAACTTCGGCGGCAGGTCCAACTGCTTTGGCAAAATCCCCACGCCGCACTGAACCCTCGTCAAACGGTCTTCGAAGCAATCGCGGCGCCGCTACGTCTTTACTTTAATATGTCACAATCGCAGCAGTCGGATCGAGCCCTCGAGTTGTTGGAACTCGTGAGGCTTGGAAGGCAGCATCTCGATCGCAGGCCTAACCAATTATCGGGAGGGGAGGCGCAACGTGTTGCTATCGCCCGAGCCTGCGCGGCAACCCCCGATTTGATGTTATGTGACGAGATTACATCCGCATTGGACGCGTCGGTCCAAGCGGCAATTCTCACCCTAATTGAGACCATCAGTCGGACCACCGGGGCTGCGTTTCTCTTTGTTTCGCACGATCTCGCGGTAGTGCGGGCGATAGCAGATACGGTGATCGTGCTTAGAAATGGCGAAATCTGCGAGACAGGTTCGACTGAAGCCGTCCTTACCAGCCCAGCACACCCGTATACTCGATCCTTGATCGATTCATTCCAAGCCGACAACCGTAGCCCAAGGGAACAAACCCTTTGTTCGCTGCAGAAGCATAGGAGAATGCACGCATATGGCGAGTAAATCAAAAATTATACTTATTCTGATCGACGCTCTTGGCGCAGAATATTTTGCACGCAATAGGCATCGCCTTCCATATTTGAGCAAATTAGCTGATAGTGGTCTTTTTATTGAGAGAATCAAACCGGCCGTGCCAGGAACGTCGCGGCCCGGCCGAGCGACGATTCTGACCGGACAAGACACCTCGATCAACGGCGTATATGGCAACTCGATCCTCCTGAATGACGAATTTACCCCCGTCTCCGGCTTAAACATCAAGGCGACGACAGTTGCGGAGATCGGGCAAGCCTCCGGTCTCGACGTTGCCGGTTTAGGTTTCGGCCTTCTGCGGCCAGATCATACCGCATGTCACATCGATCCTTGGTGGGAGCATGTCGCTCTCAAGTCAAACATTAAGATTCCAAATTCACGCAGCTCGAAGACCATGGCGCCGATTAGACGCGATCCAGATGGTCGATTGGCGGGTGTTCTCGATGGACCGGCCATCAGTTATGGCCCCCAGGAATCTCCGAACGGCATTTTGCACTCCCAAATGATCGGAATGGCGAGTGACCAACTTATGTTGCAAGCCGCCGGGGATTTGGCATGCAGCGATACCCCTCCGGATATCATTATCACCGAGTTCTCTGTAACAGACACTATTCAACACTATCATGGCTTCGAGTCTGCGGCGACGACGTGGGCTTACCAAGCCGCGGACATGGCGGTCGGTTTGCTTCTTTATCGGCTGGAACTGGCAAAACGTCTCGATGATTATGTGATCATGATCACAAGCGACCATGGTCAAGGCCCTGTGCACACCGCCATCTATCCTGGTTTCCTTCTTCCTAATCATCGATGGAACTCAGAAGGTGCATCTCTGCACGTAGCTACAGAAGATGAAGACGATAGAGCTCGCGTGAACGAACGGTTGTCGCAGTTCGGCGTTGCAGCGCTTGACGGAAAACACCTTCCAGAAGAGGCCCTTGCCCGTGGAATCGTGACTTACGCTGCACCCGACGGTTTCGCCTTTGAAAGCCCGAATGATATCAGCGCTCCTGTCGGCGAACCAACAATCGTCTCGACACATGGTCTCAGGCCGGGCAATGCGCACGATGATGGAATGGCGATCATCATAGGCGGTGACGCAACCGGAAAAATAGATCGTGCGGATCTGAGAATTTTTGCACCGACCATCGCCGCCTTGGCTGGTTTGCGGACCTTTGACTTCCCTGTCGCACCTATAACTCTTGGGAGGTTGGATTGAGCCCAATATATGGGAAAGAACTGGGATCGAGACAGTGTGGCTCTCGTGAGTTCGCTTTGGTCAACGCGCAGGTTGTTCTTCCAGACCGCGTGGTGCGAGGTGGCCTTCAGATTCACGACGGCGTGATAGTCGACATAAACACGGCTACACACCGCGGAGGCGATGCGCACGCTGATTTCGAAGGAGACTATTTGATCCCGGGTCTGGTCGATCTTCATACCGACAACATCGAACACCATTTCTTCCCGCGACCCGGAGTGGAATGGCCTTCTGCTCATTCCGCGGTCCTTGGAGTGCTCGAGTCCTCGCACGAGAGAACCTCCTTGATGTTCTCACCTCAGATTATGTGCCAGCAAGCCTCCTTCAATCTGCCTTCGATCTGACGTCGCAGCGACTCAGCCTATGCGAGGCTATTGCATTCGTTAGCTCAAAGCCTGCGCAGATAGTTGGATTTGCATGACCGCGGGAGAATCGCCACGGGCTGTAGAGCTGACCTTGTCCGCGTGCGCCTCTACTGAGGCGTGCCGCAAGTCATGGGGGCCTGGGTGCAGGGTAGGCAATGTCTGAGGCCGAACGGGAGCCGAATGCTTTCGACTCGAAACTAATGAAGCGAGCGACAGCACGGCTTTGACTGGCCGCCCTCGGTGCAGCCGGTTGAGCGTTCGCTCCTTCATGGCGAGATCCGCCTGAGGGCACATGTGCGTCGTGGCGGGACCTTAATGACCCAGCCATAGGGCAATGATGCTGATGTGCGGCGGTGGCGAGTGCCAAACCAGAGGT
Source organism: Sinorhizobium terangae (assembly GCF_029714365.1). Classification (NCBI taxonomy): domain Bacteria; kingdom Pseudomonadati; phylum Pseudomonadota; class Alphaproteobacteria; order Hyphomicrobiales; family Rhizobiaceae; genus Sinorhizobium; species Sinorhizobium terangae. Next base: position 425,105 of record NZ_CP121661.1, on the reverse strand, counting down.
GGTGTCAGGCCCCACCTCGTGCGCGTGAGCGCAGCCAATCTTTTGCCACTCGGCGAACTCATCCAGGTCGACGAAGGCTTCTGCCGCTGCGGTCATTGCGGCGATCACTTCGGCGCTCGGATTACTTGCATCGTAGTTCGTCCGAACGCCGCCGCAGTTGATCACCGGTTGAACGCCGAGTGACCTGTAGACCCATCCTGGCGTTTCGGGATCGAATTTGTCGAACGAATGCGGGACTTCAGAGGCGCGGACCGACGGCATCACGGCATCACAATGCTCCCCTGTGAAGGAGAATCGCTGAAGCCGCGATGGCGAATACAGTGATCAGCAGGTACATGACCTTATTGGGGGAAGGCACGCGAAACGAGGCTACATGAGCAATGCCGAGTGCGATAAACGCGACATCGACAGTCAGAACGAACGCGTCCGGCTGCAAGATGTGCCGGAACAGGAGCAGTGCCGCCAGCAATGGAATGTCGTACGATAAAGGCACACCAAGAAAGCGTCCGTCACTCGATTTCCCGAAATTCGCGAAGTAGCTCAGGCGGATTGTCCCGGCTAGCAGCAGCAGCGTCGCAATGAAATAGGAAAGTCGCGAGACATTGTTCAACTGAACAATGATCACGGCCGGGAGGACCGCCCCGTAAATAATATCGCCAAAGCCATCGAGGCTTTTTCCCATCTTTGCCATATCAGGCTCACGATTGCGGGTCCGACCGGCGACGACACCGTCGAGGTGGTCGGCGAGGACCGCCCACAAACCAGCGGCAACAGCGAGATCAAGGCGCTGGTCCACCGCTAAACAAAGCCCAACGGACGAGCATAACAGGCCGAACATCGTGATCGCATTGGCCGGATCCACGAGATAGCGAAGCATTGCCCTTCTCCTCGACCCAGCCGCTAACACGCGATTTCGCGGGCGTTCAGGAACATTGCCGCTGCAATGCGCAGATCGTCCTCATTGTCGATCTCATACCACCTGACGTGGTCACATCTGGCAGCGGCGATACGCAAGTCCTTTCTCTGCACCAGGTCGGAGATCAACTCTTCGGTATAGGACTTTACGGCGCCACAGTAGATGAGACCGTCGAGATGCGGGACGATCGTCTCGCGGAGATCAGTGCCGGAAAAGCGCATCAGATTCATCGTCTTAAAGAGCTGCGGCGGCCCGTCAATCAGGTTGGCGGCCGTCTGCTTCATCCGAACTTCGGCGATGTAGTCGTTCTCGGCCAGGACAACAGCAGAGCCTTCCATCGATGGGTCGAAAGGTGCGACCGCGGCGACATTTTCTGCCTCCCGCATTTCAAGATGACGAAGTGCATCCAGCTCGAAAAAGACATCCCCTTCGAGGAGGTAGGTGTCGCCGGACAGCAGGGCATAGCGCGCCAACCAGAGGGAGTACGCGCTGCCGGTCTTGTCGAAGACCGGAGACTCGACATAGTTGATTTCGAGATTACCGAAGTGGTTGCCGCAGGAATACTGAATAGCATCCTTGCGGTAGCCAACGACGATGGTGACTTCCTCGACGCCGACAGCTTCAAGGTTGCGCAGCGCGTTGTGGAGGATGGGGGTACCGTTGACTTCGACGAGCGGCTTCGGCCGCAGGTCGGTCAAAGGCCGCATGCGAGATCCGCAACCTGCGGCGAGTATGACTGCCGTCTTGGGAGCATTCGTCATCCATGTAGTTCCCTTCTGTTGGCGCCGCTGCATGATCCTGTCATTCCCAGGCGTTCAGGACCTCGACGAGCCGGGTGAGGCCGATGGCCAGTTTTACGGGCGGTACCCCGTAGGAGAGGCGAAGGCCAGCCGGGTCACCGAATGTCGTGCCCGAAACCGCGGCCACCCCCGCTCTCGTCAGTAGAACGTGCACGACATCGTCGGCCGTCTTGGCCTCGTCATTGCCGAATCTCAGGCGCAGCAGACCGGAAACGTCGAGGTAGAAATAGAAGCCCCCCGTCGCCCTCGGCACGGGAATCCGCGTCAGGGCTGAAAGCGCGCCGAGACCCGTCTGCCTGGTTTCCGCAAGGTGCGACCGCAGTTGGCTCTCATAGCTGCCATCGCTGTTTAGAAGGTGTGTGAGCGCTGCGTGCTGCGCGATCACGTTCGGGTTCGAGGTTGTATGTGATTGCAGGGCCTTCACCGCGCTGATCACGTCTTGCGGCCCGGCAAGATAGCCGATCCTCCAGCCCGTCAGTGCCAGCGACTTGCTGAAGGAGTTGACGATCAGAGTGCGCGGGCGAACGTCCGGGAGGATCGAGACGATCGGACAATGGGCATCGTCAACGTGGATGAAGTCGCCATAGCATTCGTCGAAAATGATCCATAGATCGCGTTCGATCGCAAGCTTCCCGATGCCGACCAACGTTTCGGAGCCATACACGGCGCCGGTCGGATTATTCGGGGTGTTGACAACCATGGCGCGGGTTCGGTCGGTGATGGCGGCCGCGATATCCTCGACTCTCGGTACGTAGCCATTGGCGCGCGTCTCCACGTGGACGGGCTTTGCGCCAGCGAGCAGTACCTGGGCCGGAAAAGTTGTCCAGTACGGCGCAGGAATGATGACCTCGTCACCAGGATTGAGCAGCACCATAGCAGCGTTGAACAGCGCCTGTTTGGCGCCACACGTTACGGCGACCTCATCGGCGCACCAGACCTGGCCGGTATGGCCGGAGATCTTCTGGGCGAGCGCCTGGCGAAGCTGTATCATTCCGATGGTGTCGGTGTAACGGTTGATGCCCCTGCGGATCGCATCGATCGCACCGACCCGGATCATCGGGGCAAGATCGCTCCAGATCTCGCCGGCAGTCAAATCGATAATCTCTTTTCCCGACTCGGCTGCCGCCTTAGCCGCAGCGCGCGCCGCAGCCGTCCCCGACGATTTGAACAAGGCTGTCCGCTCCGCAAGCATGAGCGCTTCCTCGAATTGATGTCGGAGTCGCCGCGATTCTCTCAGCGGCGTGCTCCGTCATCTGTGCTTCGGCAGATAGCGATCTTCGGCCGCTGCCAATTCATCGTAACCCAAGAGGCGGAAGACCTCGTCGAGTGTGGCAACTTCCGGCTCAACTCCGGCTATGCTCTCCTCGGCGGCTATGCGAGAGCACACCGCGCGCATCCCGGCGACTGCAGCCCGCATCGCGTGGTTGGCCCAGATCACCGTCGAGATGCCGGCTTCTCGATAAGCCGAGACCGGCGTGCGGTAGTATTTCGTCGGCACAATCACGATCGGAAGTGTCTGCCACTCTTTCGCGAAAGCGAGAATCTCGTCCGCATCGCTCTTACGTGAATGGATCAGGATCGCGTCGGCGCCGGCATCGGCATAGGCGTCCGCGCGGCGCAGCGCCTCGTCCAGACTGCAGCCGGCGATCAACGCTTCGATGCGAGCGACCAGCAAGAGGTCGTCCCCCGTCGTGTCCTTGATGGCTTTTAGGCGCCCGGAAAACTCATCGATATCGACCAGCGGGTGGTGGTCTCCCAGGAAACTGTTCCTCTTCGGAAAGGCCTTGTCTTCCAGGCAGAGGCCGGCGCCGCCATGCTGCAAGAGCTTCATCGCCAGTAGCCGGGCGTTGTTGAAATTGCCGAATCCAGACTCGCCGTCGACGAGGATCGGTAGTCCGCTGGCGTCGGCCATGCGCTCCACCACATCCACGACTTCAGTCCAACTCGCCTCGTTTGCGTCTCGATAGCCGAGCGCCGAGGAGATCGAAAGTCCGGAGGCCCAAAGCCCCTTGAAGCCGGCCTGAGTGGCGATTGCTGCCGAAAGCCCGTCATGGGCCTCCATGAGGAAAGACAGATCGCTGGAGAAAATAAGCGCACGAAGGATCGTCGTCGGGTCCTCAACGGCGTCGATCGGCCTGGCTATAAAAGCTGCCCGATTCATTGTCATCCCTCCTTCATAAAAGCCGAGGCTGAATGCATTCTTTACGAAAGGCAATAGTCTAAGAGAGTATATTTAGAAGAATATCCTTGCGCTGAATTTCGTCAGCGAATTTGCAGTTGGGAACCGTCGCAAGATATGTAATAATGTAACGTCGGTATATTTAAAAATATACCACATTAGCAATGCGTCCGTTCTGACAATGAATGTCACAATATTACTATGGCCTAGAGCCGAGTCACAAAACATCTATTAATTGTTGTCGCCAGATATATGGGGCGTGTGACAGAACGAACTTTCCTGGCATGCCGTTTGGATATCGTTAAAAAAACGACAAAGGAGAGTGCAGAGATGTGGTTCTGTGAAAAGGCCGCCCGGTGTCATGGAATAGACCTATCAAAATTTCCCAGCGAACCGGCGGCGCGTGGAAAGGCCGACGCAGCCTATGATGCAGTGGTTCAATTGCTCTGCAGCCATGCCTTGGTGCCGGGACAGCATCTCAGCGACAGGGACCTGGCGTTGAAACTCAAGATTGGCCGAACTCCCTTACGCGAAGCACTTATCCGACTTGCAGCTGAAGGAAAGATCGTATCCCTTCCCCAAAGGGGCTACTTCACGAGGCCCCTCATCGAGTGGGCTCTGTTGGACTCATATGCCGTGGCACGCGAAATTCTTACCTTCGCATTGGCGCGTGTACGGCCGCAGGCTGCCTGCCATTCCGCCCCCTGTGATGAATCGACGCCGGCCAAACTCGCACTTGGAGCGGAAGCGATTTTCACCGAAATCGCCCAGGCGGCATCGAACTGCGAGATGTGCAAAATCATCGACAAGTTCTGTTTTTGCACTCACACCGTACGCATGGAAATAGCCGCATCTGAGCTTTCACCTTCTTTCGGGAGAAGCATCGCAACGCTAACGGCCGCGATGCGCCAACTCGGCAGCGCAACGGGCGTGGTGGAATCGGCATTAATAAGCCACTTTGACTTAGAGCAGAGTGCTCTGCCGCGTGTCGTGCAGGAGATGAACACACGATGGCTCACAAGCTTCCCCCTTGTAGCGAGAAGCTTGTAAGTCAATTCCCGCGTTCCAAGGAGGGAAGGCAGGTCCAATGTACAGGCCTACACCAGGAGGAACTCACCCCTTCCAAGTTCATCGGGGCAATTTGCGGTGCTCCCGTTGAAGTGAGGGAGCACCATAACTGCAACATCCAAGGTATGCCCAATCGTCCACCGGGGATTCGGTAGGAGCGCATCCTTATGCTTTCCGCTTCAGGATCTCGGTCAATCGGGTGAGCTCCGCTGTCTGATGGAGCAAGTTGGGGCTCCCTGCTGCACCATGACCTCCTTGCCGCTCCGCCAGTGGCGGAGCGTATTAGTCCAACACCCATTAGGTCGTAAGCCTTATTATGCCGCACGGCCGAGTTCAGTCGCTGTAATGCTACCTTATTTGATGCGGCATTCGGCATAATCCAGCAGGCTTTGCGCAGGCTCACGCCTCGCTACCAAAGTAGCTTGAGGCCCGACATCAGCAAAAGAGCAGCGAGGATCGCGCGCAACCAACGCTCTGCCAGATATCGGCTTCCAAAGAATGCGCCGATCGATCCGCCCGCCGCTACGGAAAATAACCAAAATGGCAACGATGTTGGCAAGGCATCCCAATATGCATAGGCGCCTATCAAGGCGGCGGCAGAGTTGATCAGATTATAAGCTGCTGTTGTAGCTGCTGTTTGATGCGCGCTTCCCCAATTCATAACCAGCATTAATGGGGCAAGGAACACGCCGCCGCCCGTACCGGTTGTCCCCGCGAAGAAACCGATAATAGCTCCTGTCGCTAAAGCAGGCCAGAAGGGCGGCACGCTTGGTGAGGCGACAGTTGCACCTTTGCGAAGTGCAGACCGGGCCATTTGGGCGGCAGAGAGCACGAGGATCACACCCACAATCGGATAGTAAAGTTCTTCCTGAAGATGAACTGCTCCGCCGACAAGGGAGAGCGGGAAACCCAAAATGGCAAAAGGATAGACATTCCGCCACGATAAGCGTCCAGACTTCATGAAATGGAACGTGCCGATCGCGGCGACCAAGAGGTTCAGGGCAAGGGCTGTAGTTTTCATGGCCGCCGGGGCGAAACCGACAAGTGCCATTGCGGCGATATAGCCCGACGCTCCAGCCTGCCCGACTGCCGCATATACCAATGCGATGGCAAGGAAGACGGCCGCGAGCCCGATCACTTCAGTATCCAACGGCTTGCCCACTTTCTCGGGTCACTTCCTTGATGCGTGCAGCGCGTGACCACTGCCGGATGCTCGACCGCGGAAATCACAATCCTCTGTGCGTTCAGACATCACCTCAACTGCCGAAAGTATTGCTGCATCATGACTTTCAGTCCCGCCCCGAGGTGAGGGCGATATCATAGTCGAACTCCACGCCTATCAGCGCTCGCATCTGCCGGCGCATCTTTCTCCACCGCGGCCCTAACCGAGGAGCAAAAAACATGCCTCGACGAAGGATTTCCGAATTGATCGACGGCGGTTTGGGAGAGCCCGGCGTTTACGGCGGCGGTGGTATTTAGGGTGAACCTTGGCGCTTGGAACGCCTCAAGGGCTGGCAATTTCCCGGACGGGGCAATAAGCGGATTGATGTGCAGATACTCCATGCCGCCTGCCGTTCGGCGACCAAGGCGACCGCACTGATCAAGCGGATCAGCGTGCACACGCTGCGGTACAGCGTTGCCGCCCATCTGCTCGCCAGGTGGTGGAATTATGATTTTCTCCGAATGTGATCAAGGCTCGATTAGGTTGGGTCTGCAGCCGACGCAATGTGCAGAGCTTCATCAAGCTGAACAACACTGCGGCTGCTCCTGGATGGCCCACGGTCAAGGGAGCGGAAAGGGAAAGCGCCGCGCTTGGGGAGCGCGGCGCGGTTCCGCATGGGTTTTCTGGATTAACAGAACGTGAAATCCGACGCGGTCAGGCTCAAGCCGGCCAAGTGGAGCAGACTTTGCACGTTGCCCAGGTGCGCGAAGTCCTCCACGTGGTTTTCGGAGGTAACATAACCCAGATCCGCCGTCATGGTCCTATTATCGAAATAGACAATGATATCGCCTGCAGCCTCGCCGGAAATATCCCTGGCTGCGGCCGAGCCATCGGCGAAACTGTGATCAGTGATCACTACGACGTGCTCGCCGTTCGCGCCATCGGCGGGGCCGCTGTAGAAGGTGTCCACCTGATTGCCACGCGCGGCGTGATTAACGAAATTCGCTTCAAGACCATCGCTGCCAAGGCCTACCGCATCGAAGGCGAAAGTATCTTGCGCTGGGTCAAAATCCTCAATGGTGGTGTGGTCCTCCGCTTTTGGCCCGTAGTTTTGATCAATCCCGGGAAGCGGGTTGTGGAACTGGAACACAAAGGTGTCGTGGCCGGCACCTCCGGTCAAAGAGTCCCTGCCGTCGCCCGCGAAGAGGGCGTCGTCGCCGGGGCCGCCGTAGAGCTTGTCGTTGTCCGCACCGAGGATGGCCGGAGCGGGGATGCGCGGGTTGCCGCGGCCAAGGTCGCCGTAGAGATAGTCGTCACCCTCGTCGCCAAAGACGTGGTCATTGCCCACGCCACCGAAGACTCGGTCATTGCCCTCGCCGGCCGAGATGGAGTCGTTGCCGGCACGACCGTCGATCCAGTCATTTCCCGTGGGATCGACTATAACATCATCACCATTGCTGCCAAAGAGACTGTTGCTACCCTGGCCGCCTAGAAGTGTCTTTTCCATCGCGAGTCCTCTTTATGAAACAGCCCCACGACGCCACTGGGCTCATTCATATGCCGTATCGGGCAACTAGAGTAATTGATTGTTTGGATAGAACACATCGACATCGCGGATGCATCCACGTGCGCTTCGCCGCAAACTGGAACCTACATGACCAGTAATCTGAACTGATCTGAAGCCTCTCCCGCGTGGAGGTAGTCGCCCACGTCGTGCTCAAGTGCTTGATGCAGGGCATTTCATCCTGCTTACGCCGGTTCATGTTTAGGCGAGTGGTTGAGTTCGGATCGCGGCGCTTGCATGCGTTCCTCGGCGCGTGTCGATCCGCCAGCCTCCTTGTGTCCAAAGCAGAACAACTATGTCGCAAACCGCACCAAAACAGTTGCCGAAGAGACATAGGCGCCGGTATGGACAAGTGGTTCCGGGTCAACGGCACGCAACTTGCTTCGATAATTTTGCAGGGCGGATGTCCGCAGTGCCTCAAGGAGCTAACGGGTGATTGATCAGCATCTGAACTTCAGCGCGCGTAAGCTGACGGCGGTTCTTCATGGAGCAGGGGCCGACCAGGATACTGTGCTGCTTAAATTAGCGACGATCTCATCCGCGCTGGTGCGTGGGTCGGCGCATCGTGCAGCGGAATCTCAAGGCGCCTGTGACGGGCCGCGCCAGTAATCAACATCGAGGTCGCCGGGCGATTTCAATCGAGCGCATAAGTGCATGACCTTGAGGGGAGACCAAGTCGTGAGCAAGCCGATTCCAGATCATGTCCCGCCGGAAATGGTAAGGGACTTTAGTTTGTTCACGTCGCCCGGCATGGGGCCTACGCCAGACGGGGATCCTCACGCAGCTGTCGCCTGCGCCCATGACGCGCTGCCCATCTTTTATTCTCCCAACAACACTCGCGACGGCCGGGGTACCTGGGTCATTACGCGTGCCAAGGACCAGCGCAGGGTACTACACGACACCGCAACATTTTCCAGCCATCGCAGCATCTTCGCCTCCGCGCTCGGCGAAAACTGGCCGATGATACCGCTGGAACTCGACCCACCAGCCCATGGTGTCTTTCGCTCGCTGCTCAATCCGCTGTTGTCGCCCAAGCGGGTGATGGTTCTGGAACCGGCCATCCGTGAGCGCGCGATCGTGTTGATCGACGGGATCTCCGCGGCGAGCACAAGCTGCGACGTTATGAAGGATTTCGCTTTTCCCTTTGCGGTCAGTATTTTCCTTCATTTTCTTGGCCTACCGGATGAGCGGCTCGACACGTTCGTCGGCTGGGGAAAGGATCTGCTCCACGGCGAGGGCGTCAAGCGAACGGCAGCCGCCCGGACGATTGTGGCGTTCATCGATGATCTTGCGGCCGAGCGCCGCAAGGAACCGACCGACGATTTCATGACCTTCGTCGTGGAGGCTAAGGTCGATGGTCGCCCGCTGACCGATGAGGAAGTCCGTGGCATTGGCGTACTTGTGTTCGTCGCCGGCCTCGACACGGTCGCAACGGCAATAGGATTTGACCTGGCCTATCTCGCTCGCAATCCGAAAGACCAGCAATTGCTGCGGAGAGAACCGGATCGAATTGGGCTCGCGGCCGAAGAATTGCTGCGCGCCTATTCCACCGTGCAAATGATCCGCGTGGCAAAGAAAGACATCGACTTCGAAGGCGCGCCGATCCGTAAGGGGGACTACATTTCCTGTGCCACGATGATCGCCAATCGCGATCCGGCAGAATTCGAGAACCCGAACACGATCGATTTGGCACGGGAAGACAACCGCCACACCGCCTTCGCTTATGGTCCCCATCGTTGTCTTGGCTCGCACCTCGCCCGGCGGGAGATCGTCATCGCTCTGGAGGAGTGGCTGTCCCGCATCCCTGACTTCCGTATCAAGGAAGACACGGTGCCCATCACCTATGGCGGCCATGTGTTCGGAATCGAGAATCTGATTCTGGACTGGTCCTGAATATAGGCGAGGGAGCAAAGACATGGAGGTACCGCATGCGCATCATCGTCCACCGTGACAAATGCCAAGGGCATGCTCGCTGCTGGGCGCATGCGCCTGACGTCTTCAAACTGGATGACGAGGGCTACATCCTACCCGGTGACATCGAGGTCGCGGAGCGGGACGAACTACTCGCGACACGAGGCGCTCGATCCTGCCCCGAACGTGCGCTTGAAATCGATCGCGCATTCGATGCGTTGCTCGATCGGTTTTTGTTCAATCAAGCGTGTGGAGGGTTTAACACCTAAATAGAGTTTCGCCGGCACAGGACGGCGCATGGCCTCCATCCAGACACCGCGCTCGTGAAGCCACCCAACAGTGTCAATGCCTTCGGCACTGTGTTTCACATCGGTGCGCAGCGCCAGGCCGTTTTTGGCTGCAGTGCGGCTGCCTTAGTCCGAAATCGTTGCTGCGTAATCGAATACGCAATCGCGCCACTTCAATCTCAGAACCTGCTACCAAGCCATGGACCACAAAAAAATCGTCGAATTGCTTGACCGGGAGGCGATCCGCGACTGCCTCTATCGATACTGCCGGGGGATAGACCGCGCGGATGAGGCGGCGCTGCGCAGCTCCTACTGGCCGGATGCCTATGATAACCACGGGGCCTATGCCGGCTCGGCTGAAGGCTTCATCGAGTTCGCGCTCGGCGTCTTCAAGACCGAACCGCGCAACATCCATCAGATCACGAACATTCTGATCGAGTTCGTCGGCCCGGGAGAGGCCGCCGTCGAGAGCTACTTCACCGCGCTGCAACGCGGACCGGACGGCGGCAGGACGATCCGGCAGGTTCTGCTTTGCGGTCGATACTGTGACCTGTTTCAAAAGAGGGAAGGGGAGTGGCGAATTGCCGAGCGCACGGTGGTCTACGATTGGCTCGAGGAGCAGAGCCCGCAGACGGCCTCGGAGATAGAGCGGTTCGGTCTCCGCCGGCCGATCGGAGTATCGCATCCGGACGATCCGGTCTACGCGCTTAGGAAACGCCGCATCCCTTCAAGAGCGAGAAAGTGAGGCAATCGCTGCTGGGCTGGAACGCGCTGCGTCGAACCGGGACAGACCTGGTCGTCACCACCACGGGCTGCTGTACCGCGACGCGGCCTTACCCTGAAATCGCCAACGCTGGTCAGGAGAACGTATCTCATGAAGCAAGCAGAGCGCGTCGTCATCATTACAGGCGCTGCAGATGGAATCGGCCGTGCCCTGGTCAATGCTTTTGCCGCGGACGGAGGCACTGTCGTCGCCGTAGACCTCCCGGGCAGCGGCATCCTTGAATTTGCCGACAGTCTCGGCCACCCGCATCTTGGACTTGAGTTCGATGTCTCGCGAGAGGAGGATATTGTTGCGCTTTATAACCGGGTCGAAACACAGTTCGCGCGCATCGACGTGGTCGTCAATAACGCGGCTGTCGGGCCTTGCATGGATGCGACCGTCGACACCAATGTCGACGCTTTCCGACGCGTCTTGGCAGTAAACCTGGTCGGGCCCTACGTCATGGCGCGGGAAGCGGCACGGCGGATGGAGCCCGGCGCTGTCATCGTCAACATAGCCTCGTTGGCGGGCGTGGTAGGCAATCCCAAACGCAACGCCTACGCCGCCTCCAAAGCGGGCCTGATCGCGATCACGAAATCTTTGGCGTGCGAGTTGGCGCCGCGCGGCATCCGCGTGACGGCAGTAGCGCCGGGCTATGTGCACACGCCGATGGTCGAGCAACTGGAACGCGCCGGCGCGGCGGATCTCGCCGCTGTTCGCCGACGCGTGCCGATGGGGCGGATGGCGCATGCCGACGAGATCGCCCGGACCGTGCGGTTTCTGGCTAGCCGGCACGCGGGTTACATCAACGGTTCGGTGCTGACCGTTGACGGCGGTTGGATGTCCTTCAACCAGCCGGGTAATGCAAACCTGTCCGCGGATGGGACGCCAAGAGCCGAACTCCTCGGTCCGGCCGGGCACGTCGGTGCGCGAATCGTGCTTGTCACAGGCGCGGCGAACGGTATAGGCGCAGACGTCGCTCGCCGTTTTGCCGCAAACGGCGATACTGTCGTCATTGTTGATAAAGATGGTGCCGCAGCGGCAGAGCTCGCGGGCTCTCTCGGTGGCAAGCATATGGCGAAATCCGTGGACGTTGCCGTCGAGCGTGACGTAGTGGCGCTGTTCGAGGAGTTGCGAGTGCGCTTTGCCAGGCTAGACGTCCTCGTCAACGCTACTGTCGTGATCGACAGTTTTGTCTCAAGCCTCCAACAAACAACAGATGAGATCAAACGCGTCCTGGATGTCAATCTCACGGGCGCCTTCATCTGCGCGCGTGAAGCGATCAAGACGATGCGCCCCGGCGGCGTGATCCTGAATGTCGGCACGACCCACACCTTTCTGCCCTTCGCGCCGCGCCACGCCTATGAAGCATCCCAAGCCGGGATCGAAATCCTGACGAGGTGCATGGCGGCCGAACTCGGGCCCGTTGGCATTCGAACAGCCGCCGTCATGTCCGGCTACACCAGCACGTCGGCCGTCGCTCAGTCCGCAAACGTCGGCAGCATCGCGCCGAAAGGGTTTCGGCCGAGTATTCCCGTGGCCGGGATAGGAAATCCGGAAGAAATGGCTGACGCAACATTCTTCCTGGCTTCGCCTGACGCCTCATACGTCAACGGTTCGACCCTTTGCGTGAACGGCGGCCGCTCTTCTTCTAGCGATGCTGGATTTGCAAGCGACCTCGATCCGGAACAGCCAATGGAGGTCGCCAAATGGCTGTGGACTATGCCCTAGGCGACCGCGGCGACCCGTCAAAACAATCCCAGGCATAGGGAACTCGCGACCGCGAATGGCAGGCGAATGCCGAAAACCGTTGGGCCGCAAATATCACCCGTTGCGGCCACGACATTCGCGAACCTCTCGAAGAGCCCGATGGACAACCCTCTCCGCAACCGAAGGAATTGCCATGGAATTCGCGACATTCATCCTTGCCGCCCAGCGCGGCTATCATCAATCGTCCGACACAGTCATCCGCAACTCGATCGAACAGGCAGTGCTTTCCGAGCAAGCTGGCTTCAACACCGCGTGGTTTGCCGAGCACCATTTCAACAACTACAGTCTGGTGCCGTCGCCCTTGATGATGGTGGCGCATTGTGCCGGCCTGACGAGCACGATCCGCCTCGGTACCGCCGTCTGCGTACTGCCGCTCTATCAACCGCAGCGCCTGCTTTCCGAGGTCGGCTTCACCGATATCGTTTCGAATGGTCGCCTTGAGCTCGGCGTCGGCTCTGGATACCAGAAGTTCGAGTTCGAGCGCTTTGGCGTCGATGTCGACGAGGCGCCGGCCGTCTTTTCGGAATACCTCGACATTGTCCTCAAGGGGCTCAACCAGGAGATCTTCGAGCACGACGGCCAGTATGAGACGATACCTCCCACCGCGATTTCAGTGCGCCCCATCCAGAAGCCGACCCCGCCGATCTGGATCGCGGCCGGGTCGGAGCGCAGGATGAGAAGGGCCTATCGCGAGGGCCACAATCTGTTCGTCACAGCGTTTCACGACGGCTTGGATGCTTTAGGCGCGCGGCGCGAAAGCATCGAGAACGCGGCCGCCTCAGAGAGCAAGAATGTCACCGATGCCAAGATATCGCTGCTGCGCTGCTGCTTTGCCAGCGACCAGGAGGCGGAGATCAACAGCTATCTCGACAACGCCCGCTTCCAGCGACGGCTATCTGAAGCGTTGCATCAGCGCCGCCAGCAGAGCCAGGACGGCTATCTGCTTGAGGAAACCCCGACGCAACAGGACCTGTCGTTCGAGAGTATGCGCGAGAACCTGCCGATCGGCAGTGTAAATCGGGTGATCGATCGCCTGCTGGAAGAAATTAGTGTTCTGAAACCGTCTCAGATCGCCATTCAGACCCAGTTGGGCGATTTCGACCAGAAGACGATGCTCCGGCAGATCGAGCTCTGGGGAGACAAGATCATTCCGGCGGTCAACTCGGTCACGCACAACGGCCCGGCCGAGACTCCATCCGGGCCATGCTCAACGTGAGGTGCCGATAAGGCCGACGTAGGCGCACTTCAAGCAACGTCTCTCAGAACGTGCTGTGTACCCGTTGGCGACGGGCGGCTTGTCCGGCACCCGCGGCAAGGCTGGACCGGAAGCGAACCGCGATACAAACCAGTCATCCGATCCATGTCGGCTGCCCCCCTACGAAAGTGTGCCGGCGTCCGCCTTGATTTCGAACAAATTGTATTACTAATTAAGAATACTGGTGGTTTGAAGTGGCATACATCCACACTATGGATAGGTGAAGATATGCGGTTCAAGGGCCTTGATCTGAATCTCCTCGTCGCGCTCGACGCTCTGATGACCGAGCGTAACCTCACGGCGGCGGCCCGCAGCATAAACCTCAGCCAGCCGGCGATGAGCGCGGCCGTCGCCCGGTTGCGCACCTATTTCCGTGATGAGCTGTTTACGATGGCTGGCCGCGAATTTATTCCAACACCGCGTGCTGAAGGACTCGCATCCAAGGTGCGCGAGGCTCTGCTGCACATCCAGCTCTCCATAGTTTCCTGGCAACCGTTCAACCCGGCCCAGTCGGATCGTCGCTTCAGGATCATCCTTTCCGATTACGTCACCCTTGTGTTTTTTGAAAAGGTCGTGGAACGTGCGGCGCAAGAAGCTCCCAGAGTAAGCTTTGATTGTCTGCCGCTTGCCGACGACTTCGAGGAGCTTCTCCGGCGCGGTGACATCGATTTTCTGATTATGCCGGACGTGTTCATGTCGACGCATCCTCACACAGCACTGTTTGAGGATAAATTCGTGTGCGTCGGCTGCCGGACGAACGAGCAGCTGTCAGAGCCACTTACATTCGAGAGATACATGTCGATGGGGCATGTTGCAGTCAAGTTCGGGAATATGCGGAGACCCACCATCGAAGGGTGGTATTTGCGCGAGCACGGTCTCAAGAGACGTGTCGAGGTTGTTGTACAGGGTTTCAGCATGATTCCGCCTATGCTGGTGGGGACTGAGCGTATAGGGACCGTGCCCTTGCGGCTGGCGCAGCATTTCGCAAAGACAACTCCCCTGCGGATCGTCGAACTTCCTCTGCCACTTCCCCCGCTCACCGAGGCCGTTCAGTGGCCGGCCCTTCACGATAGCGATCCGGCAAGCCTGTGGATGCGTGAGATGTTATTCCAGGAGGCATCCCGTATGGGTTTGCCGCGTGCCCCGGAACCACGGGAGGCTCCTGGATTTGATCTCGTCGTTCAATAGCTCTTGCGCGATGAGGCGCTGCTCGCAAAAAGTGCGCTTTGTCATCGCCACGCTTCCATGAAGACGGGATTGCTCTCCCTTTTTGAAATCTCTCGACATTGCATCCTCGGCGCAGGCCGGCGGATACTCTTGCCGAAGCGTGCGGCCAGCGCGCTTCGGTTAAGCTGTTGTCGCGACAGAGTCAGACGCGAGCCCAGCGTGCGCCTGTCGTCGTCCGCGTGCGCCATCCCTCATTCGGCGCTTGCCGAATGCGCTTTTTAGCACTCTCCACCGAAGAGTGCTAAAAAGTTGGTCGCCTCCTCTTGAATTCAATTTTCGACAGAACCAGATCAACTACTGCCAGTTGCCGGAACGGACTGTCCGTACGGAGTCCATCGGTTCGGCAAAGGGCATTCATCGATCCGTTTATCCAGGAGGAAGGCATGAAGTTCCAACCACTCCACGATCGCATTCTCATCCGCCGCGTTTCGTCCGAAGAGAAAACCAAAGCCGGAATCATCATCCCGGATACGGCCAAGGAGAAGCCGCAGGAAGGCGAAGTGATCGCCGTCGGTCCGGGCGCTCGCAACGAGCAGGGTCAACTCGTTGCACTCGACGTCAAGGTCGGAGATCGCGTGCTCTTCGGCAAATGGTCGGGCACGGAGATCAAGATCGATGGCGAGGACTTGCTGATCCTGAAGGAAGCCGACGTGCTGGGGGTCATCGAAGATTTGGGCGCCGATAAGAAAGTCGCTTGAGAGCGTGCGACCGACCAAAGTTCAGCGAAGGAGTGAACCATGCCTGTCAAAGAAGTAAAATTCCATTCCGATGCCCGTGAACGCATGCTGCGCGGCGTCGACACCCTTGCCAACGCCGTCAAAGTGACACTTGGCCCTAAGGGCCGCAACGTCGTCATTGACAAGTCCTTCGGCGCGCCACGCATCACCAAGGACGGCGTTACCGTGGCGAAGGAGATCGAGCTCGAAGACAAGTTCGAGAACATGGGCGCGCAGATGCTGCGCGAGGTTGCGTCGAAAACGAGCGACATTGCCGGCGACGGCACCACCACCGCGACGGTGCTGGCCCAGGCGATCGTCAGGGAAGGCGCCAAGGCCGTTGCCTCCGGCATGAACCCGATGGATTTGAAACGAGGCATCGACCTTGCCGTCGATACGCTCGTCGCCGAGCTGAAAGCCAACGCGCGCGACGTTTCCAAGAACGAGGAAATTGCCCAGGTCGGCACTATCTCGGCCAATGGTGATGCGGAGATCGGCCGCTACCTTGCCGAGGCGATGGAGAAGGTCGGCAATGATGGCGTGATCACGGTAGAGGAAGCCAAGACCGCGGAGACGGAACTCGAGGTGGTCGAGGGAATGCAGTTCGACCGGGGTTACATCTCGCCTTACTTCATAACGAACCAGGACAAGATGCGGGCGGAGTTCGAGGATCCCTACATCTTGATCCATGAAAAGAAGCTCTCCAACCTGCAGGCCATGCTGCCCCTCCTCGAAGCCGTCGTGCAATCGGGTAAGCCGCTTCTCATCATCGCCGAGGACGTCGAAGGCGAAGCGCTGGCCGCACTCGTCGTCAACAAGCTGCGCGGCGGACTGAAGGTCGCGGCCGTGAAGGCCCCTGGGTTCGGCGACCGGCGTAAGGCCATGCTCGAGGATGTTGCAACCCTGACGGCAGGCACCGTGATCTCCGAAGACCTCGGCATCAAGCTGGAAAACGTCACGCTCGACATGCTCGGCCGTGCAAAGAAGGTCTCGATCGAGAAGGAGAACACCACAATCATCGACGGCGCCGGCGCGAAAACCGACATTGATGGGCGCATCGCGCAGATCAAGGCGCAGATCGAAGAGACGACATCCGACTATGATCGCGAGAAGTTGCAGGAGCGCCTTGCCAAGCTCGCCGGCGGTGTCGCAGTCATCCGCGTCGGCGGCTCGACGGAAGTCGAAGTGAAGGAGCGGAAGGACCGCGTCGACGATGCGCTGCATGCAACACGTGCGGCAGTCGAGGAAGGCGTCCTGCCGGGTGGCGGCGTGGCACTGCTGCGTGCAGTCAAAGCCCTTGATGGCGTGCAGACCGCCAACGACGATCAGCGGGTCGGTGTCGATATCGTTCGCCGCGCAATCGAGGCTCCGGTGCGGCAGATCGCGGAAAACGCCGGTGCCGAAGGCTCGATCATCGTTGGCAAGCTGCGCGAGAAGCCGGAATTTTCCTATGGCTGGAACGCCCAAACGGGCGAATTCGGCGACCTCTTCTCGATGGGCGTGATCGACCCGGCCAAGGTCGTCCGTACCGCGCTTCAGGATGCGGCCTCGATAGCCGGCCTGCTGGTTACTACCGAAGCGATGATCGCCGAGAAGCCCAAGAAGGACGCTCCGCCGGCAATGCCTCCGGGCGGTGGGATGGACTTCTAACTAAGCCTGAAACAGCGTTCCAACTCGGCGGCTAGCCGGGAGCTTTCAACAAGACGCACGTTCGGTCCTCTCCGAGAGAAGCTGAGGTCGTTGGCGCCTCAGCGATTCTCGGTGGGACCGATGTCAGAGCCTCACCTGTTTGCACGAAGCTGCCAGACCTGCCCGGTTCGTGTCACTAAGCGAAGCGTCGCCGTCTTTTGAGACACGCGCGCAGCGTGGAATGCCTCGGACAGTCCGCTGATCGTCTCAAGCCTTAAGGTGCCGAGCAGTGAGGCCAGTTGAGAGTGCCGTCGGCGCCTCGACTTTCCATCGGATGCACGCCCTGATTTCCTCGGTCGGCGCGGCTCTGGCCTGGCTGATGAACAGATTGACGCCAGGTGGAGCGCCGCGACAACTTGTGAGCTCTGTGCCGCTTGTGACCTAGCCAAGTCATGACGGTTTGCCGTCGATCCAGAGCCGGCGAGTTTTCGCGTCCGCCTGGCGCATGAGCTCTTTGAGATTTTCCTTGTCCAATGCTCGCGTCGATCCGCATGCGTCGCATTTGAAAGTCTCGGCGTACTTCAACTGAAAAATGTTGCGTTTAGCCCTGAGGCCGCATTTCCAGCACGCGATTTCGAAGTCAGCGTCAGCGTCTTCCAAGAATTTCCCCCGTTTGTGGGACCGCCAGGGCGCAGCATTTGCCTGTGACAGAAGCAAAGATGCGTGAGAGGGTCGAGACCCGGTGGCGTGACATGCCTAATCCGGCGCGGCGGCGAACGAAACCCGGCGCTCAAATGGCCGCCAACGATTTCTAGAGCAAAACGGCCCCTAAGGCAGCAACTGCGGCCATGGTCATCAGGATCAATCCAACGATCCTCAGCATTCTTGTTCGGCGTGTTCGCACGCCAGTCCAATCGTAGCTCATCATGCGCTCCGCGGTTTCTTGGTCCGGGGCGCCGACCATGAGCAATTTTGGTTAACAAATGGCAACCAGAGCTGTGCCTCCCGGCGCGGCGGCCCCGCAGGCTATCTGTTGTAGGCTTTCAACTAAGCTCGCAGTATCTACTGAAAAGCGAAAAGCCCGGAGTTTCGCCCCCGGGCTTTAGAATTGGACGATACCTTCAGCAACTGCTACGCCGCTGCTGGAAAATCAAAGTCGACCTTGACGTCGAGCGGCACGTCGAGGGCTTTATAAGCAGCTTCGATTTGATCCATCTGAGATTTGTGATCAAAACGGAAAAGGCGATCCACCTGTTCGCGATGCCAACCGGGACGACGCGCCAATTCGGCGGGCGAAAGGTCCTTGGCTTTTGCAGATCACGTGAGGACAGGTACTTCCACATATCGGCCGACACCCTTGGTTTCCGCCAAGGGCAGCGGAATTTCTTCTCGGCAACGCGCGCACCGATAGCCTCTTCGATCGCTTTGAGCCCCTCCAGGCAAGCCTTCGGTTGTGTATCGCCAAAAGTGGTGATTTCAGGAAATGCGGGAGCGGTTACCATCCACGAGATGGTGCCGTCCTCAGTCTCGTCCATCGAGAGTGTGAATTCGTAAAAACGGGACATGTTACTTAATTCCCAGGACTCTCAGAACATTCGCCACGAGACCTTTTCCCATCTCCCTGCCAATCCATGAGCGGAGAAATCTGTCTTACGGTCCCGCGACGAGCAGCCTGATGGTGGCCCGCCCTCAGGGCCAGTTAGCCGGAGCGCAGAATGTAGCGCCGATTGCTTGGAACCGTTGTCCGAGCATTTGCCGAGTAAAGCGCGGTGAACTTCTTTATGTCCGCCGCATCGACCTCAACCGGATCCATCGCGATCATCCAATCGACAATCTCACTGCAGGGCGGCGTCGTCAGGGACCCTTCGTAGGACCAGTATTCGAGCGAAGGTGGCAGCAAGCCGGATGGATCGACACCGGCAACCTGGTTTTCTTGTCCCGCTTGCCTGGGGAATGCCGCAGCCAACGCGGTGAACGCCGGATTGGCCGCGCCAGGAACAAAGAACACGCCGAGTACACCGAGCGCATGCGATTCGGCATGCCGGTGTACAAAGTGCACCTCCATAGCGAAATTTCTGCCATCGACCAGGTGTTCGCTCGGAGCGTGAAAATGATACTGCAGCAATTCGTAGGCCGTGTAGCCACGGCGCAGTAGGCCGCCAGGTACCGCGTTGACCTGGATCGTGTGGCCGTTGTTGACGATCGAACCGCCTTTCTTCCAGTCGATTGCCAGATCCGGAAGTTCGGCCTCGATGCTGCCTGTGATGTTGAGCGGCGATTGCTGCGAGCCCAGCGAGCAGGCGCTGTTCGCCTTGCTCAAGGAACCCCAGCGAGCGGGCCCGGCGTCGCCTTCATAGCCCCAGTGGGCGCCCTCGGCGGCAAAGGTCGGCTTCACGCAAAGCGGGCATGCTCCAAGCAGCGCCATGCCCTTGAGAAAATTACGTCTTTCCATTGTCATCCTGTCTCATTCTGACGGCAGTCGATTGAAGATGGAGCGTCGTCAAAGCGGTCACGGACTGGGAGAAGAGTACCCCGATTACACCGTGCGTCGCTACTACCATGGTACCGAGAGGTTGCAAAGTCATGCACGGCAGATTGGAGGCATCTTCCGCCGGCGGCGGGGGATTGGGAAGGTTTTCTTATGTTCTCGACGGGCTATAGGCCTGCGAAAGCAGCCGGCATGCCAAGCGACCCAGCGTTCACCCACTCGTCTCGCAAGGACTGCCGGACGCCTGGCAAATTTCGCCCGCCGTCAGCAATATTCCTGTAACCAGTCAACGCGATCGTCGGTCGGGCCTTTCATGAGCGAAGTAGGCACCGATGTTCTCCATCGGGCTGATCTGTATCGCCTGGTAGATCCGGACCGGCATAGCCGCGGAGACGCGGTTTTTGCCTTTCTCGTACTCCTGGATCTGCCGGAACACACGTCATTCGCCAGCAACTACTGAGTCATGCCCAGCATCTCGCGTGCTGCACGTATTTGGGCGCCGATATCCTGATTTTATGGTCTTGTCGTCTATATAGGCGTCGGCGGGCATCACTTACTCAGTCAGCAAGACGGCTCATGATTGGCACGCTCAGCGCGCGCCTGGCAAGGCAACTGGAACTTGCCGCGCCAGATGCCGGCGCCTCGTGACCGAGCGACCTCTTGGGCGCGGGCGTACGCGCCTTTGCTGTATCTCTCCCAATCCACAGCATTGCCGCTCTCGACAAGCCAGCGATTGACCTCGCGACCGTCATTGCGAAAGCACACGCCCACGAACCGCTGATATCGATCACGCTCGACAAACTCGCATCGGGTGGGGCGGGATTCGGCGAGAAACCGGTCGAGCGCGAAGGCGGCCTCTTTGCCGCACCGGTAGGCGCCCCCGTCGCCGTCCTCGCATTTCTGCCAGCTCTCCGGGGCGTCTACGCCATGCAGGCGAACGCGCTCACCTCTGATTTCGATCGTGTCTCCGTCAATGACGGTGGCGCGGCCAATGATTGGACCGGCAGAACGGGCGGGCAATGCGGCGCCCAGCGCGACCGCGACGAGTAGCAAATGCGAAAGCTTCATTGGGCGGGTTCTGTGGGATCGAGGATATCCGCAGTGTCGTTCTTCGGCGAGCCGACCTTCCTGTCGATTTTCCACATGGTCATCAGTTCGGCCGGGAACGGCTTCATCAGGTCAAATGGGTCCGGCTCGATCGACAGCCAGCGTTCGTAATCCTCCGGGTGCAGGATGACTGGCATCCGGTCGTGAATCTTCGCCATCATGTCGTTAGGTGGGCAGGTGATAACGCAGAAAGTGCGGATATCCTCGTCGGTCGCAGGATTCCGCCAGATCTCCCAGATGCCGGCAAGCGTGAAAGGCTCGCCCGATTTCATGGCGATGGCGTAGGGCTGCTTGTTCTTGCCGGTGCCGAAAATATCCTTCCATTCGAAAAAGCCATCGATCGGCACCAAGCAACGCCGGCTGGCGTAGGCCTTCTTGAACATACCGTTGTTCGCGATGCCCTCGCACCGCGCGTTTACGGGCGGCGGCCGGCCGGGCTTCTGCTCCTTGATCCAGCTTGGAATCAATCCCCATCGCGCGCTGACGAAGGTCGGGCCGAAAACGTCTGGCTCTCGGACCACGTCGCGGATGATGATCGGATAGTAGAGCGATGGCGCGCCGTTGTAACGCGGGAACTGGTTCGCCAGCCCTTCGACGCGTTCGGTTGCGGCGAAAGAGAAATTGCGCAGCAGGTCTCCAAGCGTGCTCTTAATGTAGATGCGTCCGCACATCTGCTTTCCTCCATCGCGGCAAAGCTATCGGGGCCGCTGCCGGCGTCAACATCCTTTCCACTCGGGCCTATGCTCGAAGCAGAACCATCGTGGCTCGTCCTTGCCGGCAGCGTATCCGAAGCCGCCCCATTTCGCGCAGCCGGGATACTCGCAATAATGAACGTAGAGCGCCGTATCCTGGCGTGGCTTGGTCGTAGCGCTGGCCTCATCGCTCATGTTCATTACTCCCCGGCTGAAAAGCTATGCCTGCCTCAACCTTCAGCCGCCTTCCGGCCGTTCCCGAACTGGTCTTCGAAGGCGCGGTCCCAAGCAGTGCTCGACGGCGCAACGCCGCATTTCAGTTGTTCGAAGCGATATCGCTGCAACAATGCAGACGAGATCATCTGTGCCATGCTGACGCGCGCCCGATCCGCCTTCACCCGGTCCCGGTCGCATGCCTTCCGTCGCAGTTCGATCGGGATCGCATACAGCGTCTGTGTGATGAAAGGGGTAATCGCAGGATAGCGCAGCACCTGCTCCCCATCGAAGACGGCAAAGGAGCAGAAGGATTCGGCGATTTTGGCGGCAACGTTCTGCACACCGTGAACCTCGACGGTGCGGCGATATTGGTCGAGGCCGGCAATGGCGCGCCTTCGATCGGGTGACAGAACGGTCAGGTCGACCGCAATCATGTTTCGGACTTCATCTTCGAACGCTCGCATGGCGCACCTTCTCTGCCCGCAGCAGCGGTTGTTGGTCCCCTGGGTTGCTGGATTGGCGCGCCGCAGCGCCGATGAATGTTCCTATTATGTTCTCATTGCGAGGGGAGTCAATGTCGCAGGGCTGCCGCAGGACCACATTGGCGGCGACTAACCCATTTGTGCAGCTTTTGCTAATTTGTGCTCTGAACTACCATCTTCGCGCGAAGTTGCCGGAGTAGGGGCATGAGTTATCGCCAAAGACGTCGCAAGCCACAGCAGCCCTCGGTGTTCCGAACGGCGCCGGGGCTAGTAATCGCGGCCGTCGCGGTAGGTGCGGCAGGCGGCATGACCGCACCTGACTTCATTGCCAAGTGGGTCAGTCTGGGCAGCATTGGAACTTCCTGCGACATCAAGGGCAATATCAGCATCGATTCAGACGAGCGTATTTTTCATGTGCCTGGACAGAAGTATTACTCCGAGACCCGAATACGACCGGAATACGGGGAGCGCTGGTTCTGCTCTGAGGAAGAGGCGTGGGCCGCAGGGTGGCGGAAGGCATACAGATGACTGTCCCTGGCGATTTTCTCAATCAGGAAATGGGTCTCGCCCTGTTGGTTGGAAGTTTTGTCGGACTGCTGGCTTACTTTGCGCTGTCGAGACTCATTGGCCGCGGTCGGCTGTCCAAGAAAAAATCAGCAGCCGAGCGGCAATTCAGGAACGTTTACTCCATCATGGATGAGGGCCGTCGACAGTCTCTGATCCGATACTACATGGAGAAGTACGAATGTGGCCGCGAGGACGCCATGCGCCGGGCCGTCGAGGAGCGTCAACGCGACGCTAAAAGGTGGTAGTGGCCTCAGCCAGTTTCTCGGCAATGATCTCCTGATTGTCACCCGCCCAGCCGCGCCCATAGATTTCCTTCAGGATCTCAATCCAGTAGGGCGGCATGGAGTCGTCCAGCATCTCGTCTGTCACGCAATGGGCCACTGCCAACATGCAGGTCGCCCGGAGTTCGTCGTCCGTCATTCCCTTGATCTCTGCGATATAGTCCATACCAGATCTCCCTTCCACGGCGAGGGTAGGCGGGGAGAAAAAGTATGGCTACTCGCAAAAGTGCGAGTATCGGCCGCCAGGCGATCATCCCAATAGCCGATGCGACGGTTTTCTCGATCCGTGCGTTAATGGCCGCATGAAGCGAAACGTGAGTTCCGCAACAATCAAGATGCCCTTGCTAGAGATCGACAACGATCTGCGGGGCATGCTGCTGTCAGATCGTGGGCGGGCCACGGCTGCCGTGGCCATTCACCTGTGCCTGCGAATAGGACATGACTATGTTTTCTGGCGAGGCTCGGACAGGGCGACCTTGGACGAGGTGAACCGAGAGATCGTTGACGCTATCTGGCGCGTCCCGCTGAGCACAATCACGCAATTCGCCAAAGCCGAAGACAAGGCGGGGGCAACGGACGCCACCGCACATTCTCGCGGGGCTGACGGCCGCTTTCGAGGTCCAGTACGTCCGTGAGCCTTATGGCGGCGACTGATCTCGTTTGCGTAGACGTGATCTAAACGCATCGATCAACTGGACAAAACAACCGTTTGTGTCACCATTAGACAGCCAACATAATTGGCGTTCATCTAGCCCGCTGACCCCTCTCTCGATCGCGGGCTCTTTTTTGTTCCGGCTTCTCGATCACGCAGCTTTCAAACGGTCGCTCAGCTCCGCTGCGTCCCTCACGCCCGCTTGGTAGAGCGTGAAGAGCCTCTTTGCGAGCGCTTCGGCTTCCGGACTGTTGCACTTGATCTCGTTCGCTTCCAACGCGGCATTGAAAATGCACTGAAGCAATTCGATTTCCTTGGGCCGGAAAAAATCGGAGTGAAATTCGCGGGAAGGATACATTGCGCGACCTCCTTGGTTGGGGCGAAAGCGCGATTGTGTCTCAGCCGGCGGCGCCCGTGTCATTTGCACCATCCTGCGCCCCGATGAGACGCCTGGCTATTGAAAAAGAATGTTGGTCGGCTTTTGTGCCGGCGGTATGGCATGCGTTATTTCGCGGAGTTGTGCATCGTAGCGCCTGTGAACTCTTGCCGCCGACGTCTTCTCCCCGAGGCTCTTCATCCTTGCCTTTCGGTAGGCTCGCTCGCGCCAGCCGATGACGAGCCTTGAGATCCCGATGCAGTGATTGAAAGCTCCCACCTGCAGTCGCTTCGGGACGATCGAGCAGGACGCGACGCTGTCGGGTTTGTCCAGTTCGCGACACGGCGGCGTTCGGCCAGCGTGCTAATGCACCTCACCCAAGACCTTGCAATCAAACTCCAAAAGGAGGCTCTGCGCAGTTGGCACGACTGGTGATTCCTGTCTTCGGCGAGAAAACGTCGATGCTTTCTACATGGTGCGGAGGCTGAAACTGCAAATCGCCTGTTTGTCATGGCGGCTGACATTCCTAGGCCCTCAAGGGAGCCGATATCATGCTTCTCGACATCTGGAGGGTCTCGCGCGAGCGAGGTACGAGTAGCCGGCAGTGCAATAGACATAGTCGCGGGCGTGGCGTCATTGACCGAGGCGGCGATGGTTCGAACATCAGGATATTTCAGGGGCGTTCCAGAAAGCGGTCGATCCATCCAGTGTCAAACCAAAGGAGCGTGTGATTCCGACGATTGTTATTCGCAATGCTGCCATCGTGGATGGCACCGCGGACCGTCCCGCGGATCCGGTCGACGTTCTGCTGGCGGACGGATTCGTTGCCGAAGTCGGAGAGCGCGTGAAGTCACCGGCGGGCGCCCATGTTTTCGACGCGAAGAGGCGCATCGTCTTACCAGGGCTGATCGATTGCCATGTGCATGTCGTCGCCGCGAAAGGAAACCTTGCTGCCAACGCCGAACTGCCCAACACGCTCGCCGCGCTCTATGCCGCGAATACGATGCGCGGGATGCTGAGCCGCGGTTTTACGACGGTCCGCGACCTGGGCGGCGCTGATCAAGCGCTGGTGGACGCTGTCGAACGCGGGCTTATCGAGGGCCCGCGTCTCGTCATTTGCGGAAAGGCGCTGTCTCCGACGGGCGGCCACACCGATTATCGGGACCGGCATGATCGGCGCCCTGCAGATTACTATCCTGACAAGCTGGGTGCGCTTGGTCGCATTTGCGACGGCGAAGCGGAGGTGCGACGGGCGGCCAGAGAGGAGCTGAAGGCCGGTGCGCGCTTCATCAAGGTCATGGCCAGCGGCGGTGTGTCCTCGCCCACCGACCCTATAGATGCGCTCGCCTTCAGCCTTCCAGAACTGCAGGCGGCGGTCCAGGAGGCGGCGCACCAACACACTTATGTGGCCGCTCATCTCTACAGCGACGAAGCGATTTCCCGGGCGCTAGAAGCCGGGGTACGCTCGATCGAGCATGGCAACCTGATTACCCCGGCGACCGCCAAGCGGGTACGCAAGGCGGGCGCAGTTGTGGTTCCCACCAACATCACATACGCGGTGCTGGCGCGCGAGGGCGCCGAACATGGGATACCGGCGGCTTCGCTCGAAAAGATCGATTTCGTACTGTCTGCGGGCCTCACGGCATTGCAGACGTTGCGTGACGCTGGGGTAACAATGGGCTACGGCTCGGACCTGCTCGGAGGGATGCACGAGCACCAGGCGCAAGAATTTGAGCTGCGCGGCCGGGTTCTGCCGGCACACGAGGTGATCCGCGCCGCCACCCTGGATGCCGCCCGGGTCCTTCAGCTGGAGGGCAGGGTCGGCATCATCGCACCAGGCGCTTTCGCGGACGTGGTCGTGGTCGACGGCGATCCACTGAAGGACCTGTCGATCCTGTCCGACACCACGCGCATCCGCACAATCATCAAAGGGGGCCGTGTTGTGAAAGACAGCTAGCCGCCGACACGCTGTCCCCGAAGAACCAAAGTCGCTGCTGTGAGAGCTCACTCGGGGTTAATGGATAGTACTGGGGTGCTGTCAGGCACTAGGTTGTAACTGCTTCTGCCGCGCGCGGGATGAATATCAAGAGCAAGTAACTCGGCAGCCAGGGGTATGTGCGTCGTGCAATCCGTTTCGGCACTGGCTACCAAAGCAATGCGGACTGCAACCCTCGAATGACATTCCGGTTTGTCGGGTACGTGACACGCCGATGTTCGCCCAGCGTCCAGCTATCAAGCGCTGACTAATGGCAGAACAATAATCTCTGACCACGTTCCTGCCTGGCACAAATTTTGAACGTCACGCATCAGCGGCGGCAGAAAGCTGCCGTCCTGCATCGTGGTGAAAAACGCGATCGGAGAACGAAGGCAAAAGCAACATGTTAGGTCTGCGTCAGATCGTATTCTATTGGAAGAGAGGCATCCGAACATTCACCGCCTCGGTAAAGACGCCCTATACTCTTGCCGATCTCGGTCAGAAGATTCTGATCGCGGGCTGCGACCTCAAGGCTCACACGACCCGGCTTAGGTCGCTTATCATGATCGGCGTGGCGATCGCATTCGCAGTCTCCGCGCGCGCTTTTCCGACCGTGTCTGATCCGCTGCCCGCTGATCTGATCTATCTAACCTTTCCGCACCGCTCCTTTTCCGAAATGAAGGAATTCGACGAACATGCGAAGCCGCGCGTCATGGAGCGTCAGCGGCGCCTGCTTGAGAAGCGATATGACCTTTCTGACCGTCCCATGGAAGGTGTGATGATGTCGGGTCGTCGGAAGGCGGTTCAAGCCGGCGTTCGTGTCAAACTTCCGAAGGGCGTAAGCTGGGGCGCTTTGGCCGAGAAGAGCCCTGACGAGATCAGAGAGCAGGGATTACTGCCGGCCGGCTTTATGCCGCTGCCGCATGTAAAGCACGCAACTGGCGGTCAAGTCTTTCCTGAGGTGCAGATTAATGAAATAGGCCGCCAGGAAGGCAGGGATCTTAGGCGTTTCGATGTCGACTTCGACCTCCCCAATCACCTGACGCCGGAGTTCCCGCCGCCAATCTTTCTAACCTCACATCCGGAACTCGGTGACGTTTCACACGGCGAGCTTCTGACGATCCGGAACTTCAATGAGATCATGAACGGCATCATCACGCCGGTGCAGATGGACGGGCTTCGACTTCTACTAACCCCGTTCCCGCAAGAAGAGTTCAACGAAACCGCGGACCGCAAAGCTGCCGAGGAGAGCCTGGGCGTCGCCTGCCTGGACTGCCATTCGAACTTCCATACCAATGCCGCTTTCCACCTGACCCCCGACGTCCGGCCACAGACGCAGCGGTTTCGTCTCGACACGACCAGCCTGCGCGGGCTGTTCAATCAGCAGATTCATGGTTCGAAACGGTCGCTGCGGTCGGTCGAAGACTTTACTGAGTTCGAGCAGCGCACCGCCTACTTCAACGGCGACCATGTGAGCGCCGCTAGAAAGGGCGTGAACCTACTCGATCGTGCAAGCCAGGTCTCAATGATGGCTCAGATGCAGAACATGATCGACTTCCCGCCTGCGCCCAAACTCGACGCGTTCGGACGCCTCGATCCAAGCGGGACGAGCGAGCAGGAATTGGAGGGCGAACGGGTGTTTATGGGCAAGGGTGGCTGCGCCGTTTGCCACGTCCCGCAGACTGCCTTCATGGACAACAACATGCACGACCTCAAGCTCGAGCGCTTCTATAAAACCGGCCAGAGCGCCAACGATCTCGTGATGTCACCGGATGGTCCGATCAAGACCTTCACACTGCGCGGTATCAAGGACTCGCCGCCCTATTTGCACGATGGGCGGCTGATGACACTCGCCGACACGGTCGAGTTCTTCAATCTGGTTCTCGGAACAAAGCTTACGCAGCAAGAAAAGGATGCGCTGGTTGCCTATCTGCTTGCCCTGTGACGCGGACACAAGCATGCTTGCTGCGGAGAAAACCAGCGCGTTCGAAGAGACCCTCAGCGATACGGTCACTGACTGGATAAACGTGTGGAGAACAGCACGAAACGCGAAGTGTTTATCGCCTCGACTCAATCGGTGGCATATGAAGGCAAGTCACTGCTTGAGGTATCCAATTGGCCTATCGCTTCCTGCATACCGCTGACATTCATCTTGATTCGCCTCTGAAGACGCTAGCGTTGCGCAATCCGGAACTCTCCGATCTCATCGGCTTGGCAACGAGGAGAGCGTTTATCCGTGTGGTCGATCTTTGCCTGGAAGAGCAGGTGGACGCGCTTGTTCTCGCCGGCGATCTCTATGATGGCGATCAGACGTCGATGAAAACGGCGCGCTTCATCGCCGAGCAACTCCGGCGTCTTCATGAGGCGGGCATTCGAACGTTCATCATCCGAGGCAATCACGATGCACTGTCGAAAATCACGACGGAGCTTGTGATGCCGGAGACGGTGAAGGTGTTCGGCCCGAGCGCCGAAGCGGTGGTGATCGACCGCGGCGCCGGCCACTCTATTGCAATCCATGGCCTCAGCTTCGCGAAGCCGCACGCCCCGCAAAGCCTGCTTCGCCACTACGCTCTTCCGATCCCGGACGCGGTCAACATCGGCATCATGCATACGAGCCTCGGCGGATCGGAGAAGCATGACCTCTATGCTCCGTGCAGTGTCACGGACCTGCAGCAGAGCGGCTTCCGCTACTGGGCGCTGGGTCATATTCACAAGCGTTCGGTGGTCGAAGACGCCACCACGGTCATCGTTATGCCTGGCATGCCTCAGGGGAGGGACGTCAATGAAGACGGGCCTAAGTCGGTCTCGCTGGTCACGATCAGGGACGACCGGTCGATCGTCGTCGAGGAGCGGCCGACGGCGATCGCGCAGTTCGAGCGCCTTGCCATTGACGTGTCGGGGGCAACCGACTGGACGAGCATGATCGGCGAAGTCTCGTCCCGGCTCCACAAGCTACGTGCTTCTGTCACGGCGGAACACCTGGTGGCACGCGTCCAGATAACCGGATGCAGCGACCTGGCTTGGCGGCTGCGTCGTGATGTCGACCTCGTCCGCACTGAGCTGGAGACGCGCGGGACCCTCATTGGAAACCTCTGGATCGACAAGGTGCAAACCGTCTGCCTGCCTCCTGGCAGCGTCAGCAGTCGGGTGGGAGCGGCAGGCGAACTGGCGACCATCATGGAAGACGAAGTGACTCGGTCGGAAGGCTATCGCCAGGAGCTCAGAGCAATCGCCGACGAACTGCGTGCGCAGCTTCCTGCCGAGCTTCGCGAGATGTTCGGCTCCGACGAGGTATCGTTCGAGGAGAGTCTCGCCGATATTGCCAGGGACGGGTCCGCCGAAATCATGGCACGTCTTCGCCGGGAGAAGGTCGACTGATGCGCATAAACCGCCTTGACCTAACGCGTTACGGCAAGTTCACGGACGGCGTGATCGATTTCGGACCTCCCCCCGTCGGCTTGCCCGATCTTCATATCATCTACGGGCCGAACGAAGCGGGAAAGTCGACGACATCCGACGCCATCCTGGACCTGATCTTCGGCATCGGCACCACGAGCAGATACGGCTTCCTGCATCCCTACGCGTCAATGCGGATAGGCGCGAACATCCGTACCGCCGGGCAGGATCGAGAATTCGTCCGAATCAAGCGTCCGCAGAACAGCCTGCTGGATGAGGAGGAGCGGATTCTGTCAGACGCTCTGATACGGGCCGATCTTGGTGGCGTCGACCGGAACGCCTTCACGACGATGTTTTCACTTGATGACGAGACGCTTGAGAAAGGCGGAGAGAGCATTCTTGCAAGCAAAGGCGATCTCGGCGAGCTGCTTTTCTCCGCAAGCGCAGGTCTGTCGGACCTTAGTCGCCAGCTCCTCGCGATTCGCGGCGAGACCGACGCCTTCTACAGGTACCGTGCGCGTAGCGGCGGCCTGGGCGAGCTGAAGGCGACACTGCAGGATCTCAAGCAGCAGCGCGAGGCAATCGATCTGCAGGCGAGCGACTTCCAGCGCCTTGTAACCGAGAGGGATCGGTTGAACCGGCTGTACGACAGCGCGATCGCGGAAAGGGCGCAAACGCAGAAACGGATCGACGAAATCAGGCGCATCCTGCAGACAATCCCGCCTATGGGGCGGCTGTCGGGGCTGCGGCTAAAGCTTGCCAACCTCGAGGTGGTCCCGGAGCCGCCGGAATCCTGGCGGCAGGAATTGCCTCAGCTAAAGAGCAAGGAGATCGAATACCGCGTCAAGCTGGACGACCTTTCCCGTTCGTCGGCTTTGCTGGAAGAGGAGACGGCGGCCCTCGAAGCGGATCCCGTCGCTCTCAAGCTTGCCGCCAGCATGGACGAATTCTCTGAACTCAAGGCCAGATATCTCACGGCCGAGAAGGACATCCCGAAGCTTTCGACGCGCGCGGCCGAGCTTTCGATCGAAAGCATCCTCCTTCTTCTAGGACGGCCGGGCGAGACGTCGCCGAGCCGGCTCGTTCTCGACGCCGCGATGGTCGGAGCACTGAGAGCGCTGATCGGCTCGAAGTCCGGCGTGGACGCTCGGACGGCAGGCGCCGCGGACGAACTCGCGAAGGCGGAGCGCGCCCTGGCGGAGGAAGGCGTCGGGTTTGAAGAGGTCGATGCGCTCCAGTCGGCGGAAAGGACCAGGGCGTTCGACCTGCTTGCCGCGACTTTGAAGGCGCAGCCCCGGTCGGAAGAGGAACTCGTGTTTCGGTCGCTTTTACGGCGGCGCGACGCCGCGTCCGGCGCGCTATCGGAAGCGATGACCCGTCTCCTTCCTTGGCACGGCGCCGTTGCCGAACTCGGCACGATGGCGTGCCCTTCGGCCGCGACACTCGAAAGCTGGAAGAAGGTGTTCCAGAGCAACGAAGAGGTTTTGAGGTCAGCGCGTGCGGAACTCGAGCGGCTCGAGGCCGAGGCACGACGGTTGGACGCCGAGATAGAGGCGCTGCGTAGTCAGGCCGGCGAGATCGATGAGGCTACCGCAACGGCAAGTCGCACATCCCGTGACAGGGCGTGGACGGAACATCGTCAGGCGATGGACGCCGCTTCGGCGGACCTGTTCGAGACGGCGATGAGGGCCGACGATCGTGTGCTCTCTCAACGCCTGCTGCATTATGCGGAGCTAGGCAAGCTCAACCAGCTTCTGCTGCGCCGCGCAACAGTGGGATCGGATATCCAAACAGCTGTTGACTCCCATAGGCGGGCAGAGGCGGAGCTCGGGAAGATCAGATCGGAGGTCGCGGAAAAGGTGAGGGAGATCTCTCCCGACCTTCGGTTCGCGCCGGATCCACAGGAACTGGAAGAATGGCTCCGTAAGAGAGATGCGACTCTTAAGGCACGCGACGATCTTGTTGCCGTCGAGCAGGATATGGCTGATGTCCGGGATCGCGTAACTCAAGCGAAGCGTTCGTTGACGGAGGCGTTGAACGGTGTCGCGGTGCGCTTCCATCCGGATGCCGATCTAGCAGGGCTGGCA
The DNA here is from genome assembly GCF_029714365.1 of Sinorhizobium terangae. Classification (NCBI taxonomy): domain Bacteria; kingdom Pseudomonadati; phylum Pseudomonadota; class Alphaproteobacteria; order Hyphomicrobiales; family Rhizobiaceae; genus Sinorhizobium; species Sinorhizobium terangae. The sequence goes on along the minus strand of NZ_CP121661.1, from coordinate 393,539 downwards.
TCCGTGGCGGACGAAGCATTGGCAGCGTTCAACCACGCTAGGGCCCGAGCGATGCAGATGGAACGTCTCAGGAAGGACGTCCTCGAGCGCCGAAAGGCGCTCGACGTCGCGGAGCGCGCAGCGGCAGAATGGGCGCTGGACTGGAAGACGACCTGCGAAGAATGCTGGCTTGGCGAGCTGGATCACGTTCCCGGCGTCGGATCGGTCACTGAAATCCTGTCGACGCTCGAGAAGCTCGCATCAGCCATAGAGGCGAAGGACGGATTGGCCGACCGCATCCAGAAGATGGAAAAGGACAAGGCGCAGTTCGAGGCGAGGGTGCTCGAACTCTGCAGCAAGCTCGCCATCCCTGCGGACGGATCACCGAGCGAGCTCGCCCAGGCGGTGGTCGAGAAGGTCCAAGGCGCGGGACTTAATCAGGAGCGCCTCGAAAAGCTGGAGCGCGATTTCGATACGATCCGGAAGGAGAAGCACGATCTGAGGCTGGAGCAGCAGCTTCTGGAAGCGCGGGCGCGCAAGATGATCGAGTTCTTCGAAGTGGAGACCCTGGACGAGGTCGAGGCTCATTCCGACCTCGCAGGCAGGCGTCGCGAACTGTCGCAATCGATCTTCGAGCTGGAGCAGGAGCTGGTCGAAAGCAGCGGAGCGAGCGGCATCGCCGGTGTCGAAGAACTGGTCGGCGCCGCGGACAAGGCGGAACTCGAAGAGGAGCTTGCCCGGCTCACGCCAGTCCTGGAGGATCAGGACCTCAGGTGCAGCGAGGTGTTCAGAGACCGTTCCAGGGCGCAGGACGCCCTTGATGCCATTGGTGGCGACTCGAAGGTCGCGGAAATCGAGGAGCAGCGGCGAACGACGCTTCTGGAAATAGAGGAGGGCGCCCGCCGATACATGGAGCTGCGCGCGGGGAGCACGGCCGCGGAGCACGGTCTCCGGCTGTACAGGGATCGTCATCGCAGCGGCATGATGGCTCGGGCGTCGTCAGCCTTCAGGACGATCAGCCGTGGAGCCTATCAAGGCGTCGCCGCCCAGCCTGGCAAGGATGGCGACGTCCTGATCGCGGTGACGGCTTCAGGTGGTTCGAAAGCTGCAGACGAACTGTCCAAGGGTGCTCGCTTCCAATTGTATCTGGCTCTCCGTGTCGCTGGATATCACGAATTCGTCGAAAACCGGGTATCGGTGCCTTTCATCGCCGACGACATCATGGAAACGTTCGATGATTTCCGGGCGGAGGAAGCCTTCAGGCTGTTTGCAGAGATGGCGCGACATGGACAGGTCATCTACCTGACGCATCACCGGCACCTCACAGACATCGCGCGGCACGTCTGCCCCGGCGTCCGGCTCCACGATCTCGATGACGTCGGAGCGACGAGGCTCGAGGTCGTCGCGGCCGAATAGATGACGCTGAGCTTCATACTGGACGTTGCAGCTTTCGCTATCGCGTGAGAAACCTACTATGGCAAACGACACCATTTCGACGCTCGCGCTCCTGATCGAGGGCGACAACGCCTGGCCGAAGATCATTGCCGGCCTGCTCGCCGGAGCCCAACTACGGCACGGCGAGCGTCAAGCGTGTCGATGGCGATTGGACCAGACCCAATCTCAATGGTTGGAAGAGATGCCTCTTGAGCATTCGCTCCAGCCGGTTCAGCAGTTCTCCTATACCTCGGCCAAGAAGGCTACCGGCGCGATGATCATCGATGCCATGAAAGCGCCGGGCGAAGAAGGGCCGGCAACGCCTGCCGCACAGGAGATTGTTGCGCCGCTTCCGCGAGTCATATGTCCCGCCGACATTGACGAGCCACGCGCCGTGCCTTGCCGCGAACAGCAGCCAGCTTACAAAGTGCAGAGCATAGCTCGAAACCGATGTTCGCCAAGCTATCGCAACGATTGCACGTAGTTCTCAGTCAAGCAGGGCGCCGATCGGAGAAGTACGCTCGCTTGCGATGTTGGCCATGAGACCTTCAGCCCACGCTCGCAAACCACCATGAACGCTCATTCCGATTCTCGATGCACCGTGGACGTTGCCAGCGGCTCGCGAAGAGTTTCGGCCGCCTTCTTATTCATAGGACCAATGTGTTCGATGCAAAATATGGATTTTTGGCCAGGGCCTTACAATGCTAGAGGGCTTTGGGGCGGGGTACATTAAGAGGAGACTTCTCGATGAGCGATTCACCTCGAAGGTCCTAAAGTGGGACGGCCCCCCTACTACATCGATGGCAGCAATCATACCGTCGGTGAGACCGGTGGTGCAGACACCTTTGTTTACAAGTCGGACAGCGGCGTCGATACGACGGCAGACTTCGGCTCCGCCCACTTTGTCGACGCCACTCCGACTTTTCCCGAGCCCTTTTTAGGCCACGACTGGTGGCAGCTCTGAGCGAAGTAAGTAGTCTGAAGAACCGGCAGGGCTAATGCTGCCGGTTCTTCAGAACAGCGGACGTAGCCTCATTGAACGGTTTATCCAAGGCCGAAACAACCTTGCATTGAAATAATATGGCCGGTGTTTTTTGCCTTCGGAAAGCTCGCTGCCGCAACTGTGCTCGGCTCTCTTTCAGCCCTCGGCTGCGACCACGAATAGTTTATGACCTTGTCGCACCGGGTGTCCAATGTTTTGGCTCAGTCTCGGTATCCATTCCGGATTGCTGCCAGTTAACCGAAACTAAGGTCAATTGCATACAGGAGGGACTGAGATGTCCGAACAATCTTCCCTGCGCGCCTTCGACGTAAAGGAGGCCACCGGCGATCTCGCCAACCATCGCGTTGATGCCGAGGGGCTGAAACGCGCTTTGCGCGCCCTTGGCGGCGGCGTGAGCATCATAACGGCAGGGGAGGGCGAGACCCGGAGTGGAGCGACGGTCACGTCGGCGACCGCCCTTTCGATCGATCCGCCGCGCATGATCGTCACCCTTAACCGTTCCGCTTCAACTTTGCCTGTCGTCGAGCGATACGGCCATTTCTGCGTCAACGTGGCGGGACCCGACCACGAAACACTTGCCAACCAGTTCGCCGGCCGCGGCGGGCTGAAGGGGGCGGAACGGTATCTCGGCGCAGAATGGACCCGCCTCGTGAGCGGAGCGCCGGTCCTCGAGGATGCGGCGGCGGCCATCGACTGCAAAGTCGAGGAGGTCATCGAAAGGCACAGCCACGCGATCGTTCTGGGCCGCGTCGTCGGTATTCGCTTCGGCAATCGTGGTTCATTGGTCTACCGCGATGGGCAGTACTATGCCCTTGGCGGGTAGCTACGAGGCCTCCTCTATGGGGTCAATACGGTCAGATGGCCTGCCATCATTCCAGCACAGGACAACTGATAAAGACGGTGTCGCCGGTCTGGCGTCTGACGACCGTACAATCCGACACTGTTCTGTCGCCTTTGTTTAGTGCGCGACACCGGCCTATTTCGCCGAGCTCTTGTCTGCCTCAGGCTAATCCGCTGAAAAGCAATTACAATTTTTTTCTTCTGCGGGGTCGGCCAAATTGGCACGAGTTTTGAAACTCCTTCCTTGCGAGCCGGGAGGCGCCGACCGACCTTCATTTCGTGGATGACACCGCGATCGATGGAACGAAGAAAGAAAAGCAAAATGTCAAATCCGCATCAGATAGCATTCTTTGGGAAAGGGCCCTCGGCGAAACCGCGCCCTACCAAAAAGGCTCGCCGCCCTCGTCGACGCTTGCGCAGGAAAATCTTGATGTTCGGCGGGGACTCAAAGGCTCACTACACTCGCCTTATCCTGAACTCGAAGGCGCAGGATAACGTTCTGCATCTCGCCGCGCGGTGTGCCTAGAGTGTTCCACGTTGGCCGATCTTGATAACCGAGTCGGGCTACGCCGCGGAGAACGTCGTCTACATGCCGTCTTACGTCATTCGCTGCCCGCGGCGCCTGCTGGTCACCTTCCGCGCTTCCGTCGCTTAGAGAGTGAAGTGCCGCCATGTCCGAACAACCCTTGCCGACGCTGCCGATGTGGCGCGTCGATCACATCGAGCCCTCGCCCGAGATGTTGGCGCTACGCGCCACCGGTCCGATTCACCGCGTGCGCTTCCCGTCCGGGCACGAAGGCTGGTGGGTGACAGGCTACGACGAGGCCAAGGCGGTGCTGTCCGACGCGGCGTTCCGGCCCGCGGGAATGCCGCCGGCGGCATTCACCCCGGATTCGGTGATTCTCGGTTCGCCCGGGTGGCTGGTCTCGCACGAGGGGGGCGAGCATGCCCGGTTACGCACGACCGTGGCGCCGGCCTTCAGCAACCGCAGGGTGAAGCTGCTCGCGCAGCAGGTCGAGGCGATCGCCGTGCAGTTGTTCGAGACGTTGGCGGCCCAGCCCCAGCCCGCCGACCTGCGGCGCCACCTCTCCTTTCCGCTTCCGGCGATGGTCATAAGCGCGCTGATGGGCGTGCTCTACGAGGATCACGCCTTTTTCGCCGGGCTGTCCGACGAGGTGATGACGCACCAGCATGAAAGCGGCCCGCGCAGCGCGTCGCGCCTGGCCTGGGAAGAACTGCGCGCCTACATTCGCGGCAAGATGCGGGACAAGCGCCAGGATCCGGGCGACAACCTGCTGACGGATCTGCTCGCGGCGGTCGACCAGGGCAAGGCGACCGAGGAAGAGGCGATCGGCCTGGCGGCGGGCGTGCTGGTGGCGGGGCACGAGAGCACCGTCGCGCAGATCGAATTCGCCCTGCTGGCCATGTTCCGCCATCCGCAACAGCGCGAACGCCTGGTCGACGATCCATCCCTGGTGGACAAGGCGGTGGAGGAAATCCTGCGCATGTACCCGCCGGGCGCGGGCTGGGACGGCATCATGCGCTATCCGAGGACCGACGTGACCATCGCGGGCGTGCATATTCCTGCGGAGAGCAAGGTGCTGGTCGGCCTGCCGGCGACGTCGTTCGATCCGCGCCATTTCGACGACCCGGAAATCTTCGACATCGGACGCGACGAAAATCCGCACCTGGCGTTCTCCCACGGGCCGCACTACTGCCTCGGCGAGGCGCTGGCCAGGCTGGAACTCAAGGCGGTGTTCGGTTCAATCTTCCAGCGCTTCCCCGGGCTGCGCCTCGCCGTGGCGTCCGAAGAACTGAAGTTGCGCAAGGAGATCATCACTGGCGGCTTCGAGGAGATGCCGGTGTTCTGGTGATGCGTGGACGCCGGGGGGATCGGGATCTTCTCCGCAATTGACCGGCGCAGCTGGCGCGCGCCGGTCAGATCAGCCAGCCAACAGGTAACCAAGATGGACGTGCAAGAAACGGCGGCAGCATGCCGGGACGCCTTCGCCGAACTGGCGTCGCCAGCGTGCATCCACGACCCGTATCCGTTCATGCGGTGGTTGCGCGAGCACGATCCGGTGCATCGCGCGGCCTCGGGCCTCTTTCTGTTGAGCCGCCATGCCGACATCTACTGGGCGCTCCAGGCCACGGGCGATGCGTTTCGGGGACCGGCGCCGGGCGAACTGGCGCGATATTTCCCGCGTGCGGCGACCAGCCTGTCGCTCAAACTGCTGGCGTCCACGCTAGCGATGAAGGACCCACCGACGCATACGCGTCTGCGCCGGCTGATCTCGCGCGATTTCACCATGCGCGAGATCGACAACCTGCGGCCGAGCATCGCGCGCATCGTCGCAGCGCACCTGGACGGCATGGCGCCCGCGCTCGAGCGCGGGGAGGCGGTGGACCTGCATCGGGAATTCGCGCTGGCCTTGCCAATGCTGGTCTTCGCCGAACTGTTCGGCATGCCCCAGGAGGACATGTTCGGGCTCGCCGCCATCATCGGCGCCATCCTGGAAGGCCTGAGCCCGCACGCCAGCGATCCCCAGCTCGCCGCGGCGGACGCGGCCAGTGCCAGGGTGCAGGCCTACTTCGGCGACCTCATAAAGCGCAAGCGCACAGATCCCCGTCACGATATCGTATCGATGCTGGTCGGCGCACACGATGACGATGCCGACACGCTGTCGGATGCGGAGTTGATCAGCATGCTGTGGGGCATGCTGCTGGGCGGCTTCGCCACCACTGCTGCGACCATCGACCATGCGGTCCTGGCGATCTTGGCGTATCCCGAACAGCGGCACTGGCTGCAGGGAGACGCCGTGGGGGTCGAGGCATTCGTCGAAGAAGTCCTGCGCTGCGACGCGCCCGCCATGTTCAGCTCCATTCCGCGTATCGCCCAGCGCGACATCGAACTGGGCGGCGTGGTGATCCCGAAGAACGCGGACGTGCGCGTGCTGATCGCGGCCGGCAATCGCGACCCGGACGCCTTCGCCGATCCCGACCGCTTCGATCCCGCGCGGTTCTACGGCACCAGTCCTGGCATGTCGACCGGCGGGAAGATCATGCTGAGCTTCGGCCACGGCATCCACTTCTGCCTAGGTGCGCAACTGGCCCGGGTGCAGTTGGCCGAGAGCCTGCCGCGCATCCAGGCGCGCTTCCCCACGCTGGCATTGGCCGAGCAGCCGACCCGGGAGCCCTCTGCGTTCCTTAGGACGTTCCGCACGCTGCCGGTGCGGCTGCATGCGGGCTGAGATGCGCGTCGTGATCGACCAGGATCTGTGTGGAACCACCGGGCAGTGCGTGCTGACGCTGCCGGTCGCCTTTCGCCAGCGCGAAGCGGATGGCGTGGCCGAAGTGTGCGTGGCGACGGTCCCTGAGGCGCTGCACGCCGCCGTACGGCTCGCGGCCAGCCAGTGCCCGGTCGCCGCTATTCGGGTCATCGAAAGCGACTCTGGCGATGGCGAGCCCGCAAGGGCCGACCCTTCGCCCTCTCCGGCAGAGGTCGGGCGGCATGCCGCGAAAGACCAATGTAATCCAGGAGGACACGATGGGACGGTTTGAAGGCAAGGTGGCCGTGGTGACCGGTGCCGGCGCCGGCATCGGCAGGGCATGCGCCCTCGCCATCGCGCGCGAGGGCGGCAGAGTGGTGGTGGCCGACATTGATGGCTCGGCGGCCATCGCCTGCACCGCGCAGATCGCGGCCGAAGCGGGCCACGCGCTGGCGCTGACCATGGACATCGCCGATGCGCAGGCGGTGGCAGCGCTATTCGAGACGGCGGAGCGGCACTTTGGTGGGGTCGACCTGCTGGTGAATAACGCGAGCGCCATGCATCTGACCCCGCGCGACCGCGCGATCCTCGACCTGGACCTGGCGGTTTGGGATCAGACCATGGCGACCAATCTGCGCGGCACGCTGCTCTGCTGCCGGCAGGCCATCCCACGGATGATCGCCCGCGGCGGTGGCGCGATCGTCAACATGTCGTCGTGCCAGGGGCTCAGCGGTGACACCGCGCAGACGTCCTACGCCGCGTCGAAGGCGGCGATGAACATGCTGTCGGCCTCGCTCGCCACCCAGTACGGTCATGCGCAGATCCGCTGCAACGCGGTTGCGCCGGGTCTCATCATGACCGAGCGTCTCCTCGCCAAGCTGGACGAGTGCATGCAACGGCATCTGCGCCGGCACCAGCTCCTGCCGCGCGTCGGCCGCCCCGAGGACGTGGCGGCGCTGGTGGCGTTCCTGCTCTCCGACGATGCTGCGTTCATCACCGGCCAGGTCGTGTGCATCGACGGCGGCATGCTGGCGCATGTGCCGACGTACGCCGACGGTGGCAACAGCCGCGCCGCGCGGCCTGCCGGCGACACCGTCGAAGCGGCCGCTGCGCCAGGGAGGTGATGGACATGCTGCTCAACCCGCTGAACCGTGGGCACCGGCTGCGGTGCGACATCCCGGTCATGCCCGGCGCCTTCCCGTTGGTCGGGCATCTTCCCGCCATCATTTGTGACCTGCCGCGCCTGCTGCGGCGCGCGGAACGGACGCTGGGCAGCCACTTCTGGCTGGACTTCGGCCCTGCCGGACACCTGATGACCTGCCTGGATCCGGATGTGTTCGCATTGCTCCGGCACAAGGACGTGTCCTCGGCGGTGATCGCAGAGATCGCGCCCGAAATCCTTGGCGGAACGTTGGTCACTTTGAACGGTAGTGCGCACCGGCAGGCGCGCGATGGGATCAAGGCGGCGTTCCTGCCCAGGGGGCTGACCGAGGCCGGCATTGGCGAGCTGTTCGAGCCCGTCATCCGGGCCCGGGTGCAGGCGTGGCGCGACCGCGGTGAAGTAACCATCCTGCCCGAAACCGCCGACCTGATGCTCAAGCTCACCTTCAGTCTCATGGGCATCCCCGCCCAAGACCTGCCGGAGTGGCATCGCAAGTACCGGCAACTGCTGCTGTTGATCGTCGCGCCCCCGGTCGACCTGCCCGGAACGCCCTTGCGGCGCGGCCGCGCCGCCCGCGACTGGATCGACGCGCAGTCGCGCCAGTTCATCCGCAACGCGCGCGCGCATGCCGCGCGCACCGGTTTGATCAACGACATGGTGAGCGCCTTTGATCGCAGCGACGATGCGCTCTCCGATGACGTCCTGGTCGCCAATATCCGGTTGCTGCTGCTTGCCGGTCACGAGACCACCGCCTCGACGATGGCCTGGATGGTGATCGAGCTGGCGCGGCAGCCTGAGCTGTGGGACGCCCTGGTCGAGGAGGCGCAACGCGTGGGCGCTGTGCCGACCCGGCACGCGGACCTGGCGCAGTATCCGATCGCCGAGGCGCTGTTCCGCGAGACGCTGCGCATGCATCCGGCGTCCTCGCTCGTACCGCGTCGCGCGACGCAGGAACTACAACTCGGCCAGCGGCGCATTCCCGCGGGCACAAGTCTATGCATCCCGCTGCTGCATTTCTCGACCTCGGCGCTGCTGCACGAGGCGCCTGATCAGTTCCGCCTGGCGCGGTGGCTGCAACGCACGGGGCCGATCGGGCCGGTGGACATGCTGCAGTTCGGCAGCGGGCCACACGTCTGCATCGGCTACCACCTGGTATGGCTGGAACTGGTGCAGTTCAGCATCGCCTTGGCGCTGACCATGCACAAGGCCGGGGTGCGGCCGCGGTTGCTGAGCGACGCCGAAAAAGGCCGGCGCTATTTCCCGACAGCACAACCCTCCATGAAAATCCGCGTCGGATTCTCATGAGCTGGCGTCGCATACCCCGCCTGGCGTGGCAGCGACGCCGGCGATGCGCGGCATTGCTGCACTCGGCGCGCGCGCTCGGTGCGACGCCGGCAACACCGCGGCGGCTCGGCGCTCGCGGTGGCCGTGTCAGGTACAAGGACATGAACAACATGCAGACCGGTTCCACACTACACGACGACCGAACTGGCGTTTCCGCGCTTGGCGGATTGGGCGCGCAGGCGCGCGGCGCACCCGGCAGGCTGCTGCCGGAGATCTGGATGCAGGACGGCGCAAAGCGGGTCGAACAGGTGCTGGCGCGTCTTCTCTGCGCCGAAGACGACGGTGAGACCGAGCTGATGGCGGCGATGCGCTACGCCACCTTGCATGGCGGGAAGCGCACCCGCGCCTTGCTCTGTATGGCTGCCGGCGCACTAGCCGACACGCCGGCGCACATGCTCGACGACGTCGGGGCCGCCATCGAGATGATGCACGCCTGTACCCTGGTCCATGACGACCTGCCCGCGATGGACGACGACGTGCTTCGCCGCGGCCTTCCGACCGTGCACGTCAAGTTCGGCGAAGCCACTGCGATCCTGGTCGGCGATGCGCTGCAGGCGCACGCCTTCCTGACACTGACGAGCCTGGATGCTCCGAGCGACAACCGTATCGTGCTTGTGCGCGAACTGGCGCAGGCGGTATCCGCCGAGGGTGCCGCAGGCGGCCAGGCCATGGATCTGTCGCTGGTCGGAAAGCACGTCGAGCTGGACAGGATCGTGGCGATGCACCGCATGAAGACCGGAGCGCTGGTGCGCGCGTCCGTTCGCATGGGCGCCCTATGCACCATCACGGAGGATGCCGCACACGCTGCACTGTACTGTGCGCTCAATCGCTACGGCGCCTGTCTCGGCCTGGCGTTGCAGGTGATCGACGACATTCTCGACGCGACAGCGGATACCGCGACGCTGGGCAAGACCCCCGGCAAGGACGCGGCGGCGCAGAAGCCGACCTGCGCGTCGATCATGGGGCTGCAGGCAGCGCGCCAGTTCGCGCTGGAATTGTTGCACGACGCCGGGGAGGCCATCGCCCCGCTGGGACCGCGTGCGGAACGGTTGGCGCAGATGCTGCAGCGGGCCAATGCGTATCTGTTCAAGCACGCGCCATGCGCATGAGCGCGCCCGTACGCATGGAGTCGCCCCGGTGCCGCTGCGATCGGCCGGCGGCAGCGGTGCATGCTGCACTGTGTCCGAGTCCGCGGCGCCGATCGCAGCGGTTGCCCAGAACAGCTGCGGCGCACGCGGCGCGCTGCGCGCAAGCATATGCGGCGGGCCGCGACGGGCCTGCGGCGACATGCGCGGCGTCTGCCCGATCCTGGTTCTCGTCAAACGTCTGCAGAAGGAACATCCCGCGTGAACGCGCTGTCCGAACAGATCCTTTCCGAATTGCGCCACCTGCTGAGCGAGATGAGCGATGGCGGCAGCGTCGGTCCGTCCGTCTACGACACAGCGCGAGCTCTGCAGCTCCACGGCAACGCCACCGGTCGGCAGGACGCATACGCGTGGCTCATCGCGCAGCAACAGGCCGATGGCGGATGGGGAAGCGCGGACTTCCCGCTGTTCCGCCATGCGCCCACGTGGGCGGCGTTGCTGGCATTGCAGCGTGCCGATCCTCTTCCCGGCGCTGGCGACGCAGTCCAGGCTGCAACCCGGTTCCTCCAGCGCCAGCCCGATCCCTACGCGCATGTGGTGCCGGAAGACGCGCCGATCGGCGCGGAGCTGATCCTGCCGCAGTTGTGCGGCGAGGCCGCATCCTTGCTGGGCGGCGTGGCGTTTCCGCGCCACCCGGCGCTGTTGCCGTTGCGGCAAGCGTGCCTGGTCAAGCTGGGGGCGGTGGCCACGTTGCCGAGCGGCCATCCGTTGCTGCACTCCTGGGAAGCCTGGGGGACATCGGCGACCACCGCCTGCCCGGATGACGACGGCAGCATCGGCATCAGTCCGGCGGCCACCGCCGCGTGGCGTTCGCACGCCGTGACACAGGGGAGCACGCCGCAGGTCGGGTGCGCCGACGCGTATCTGCAGGCGGCATCGCGGGCGACGCGCAGCGGCATCGAAGGTGTCATTCCCAACGTCTGGCCGATCAATGTGTTCGAGCCATGCTGGTCGCTGTACACCCTGCATCTGGCCGGGCTGTTCGCGCATCCCGCGCTCGCCGAGGCGGTGCGCGTGATCGTCGCGCAGCTCGACGCCCGCCTGGGCGTGCACGGTCTGGGCCCGGCCTTGCACTTCGCGGCCGATGCGGACGACACCGCCGTTGCGTTGTGCGTCCTGCGCCTTGCAGGCCGCGACCCGGCGGTCGATGCGTTGCGCCATTTTGAAATTGGCGAGCTGTTCGTCACCTTCCCCGGCGAGCGCAATGCCTCGGTGTCGACCAACATCCATGCCCTGCATGCGTTGCGACTGTTGGGAAAGCCCGCCGCCGGCACCAGCGCCTACGTTGAGGCCAATCGCAACCCGCACGGTCTATGGGACAACGAAAAATGGCACGTTTCGTGGCTGTATCCCACAGCGCATGCGGTCGCTGCGCTGGCGCAAGGCAAGCCCCAGTGGCGCGACGAGCGCGCGCTGGCGGCGCTGCTGCAGGCGCAGCGCGACGACGGCGGCTGGGGCGCCGGTCGCGCGTCCACATTCGAGGAAACCGCCTATGCGCTGTTCGCGTTGCACGTGATGGACGGGAGCGAAGAGCCGACAGGGCGCCGGCGCATCGCGCAGGCGGTGGCGCGTGCGCTGGAGTGGATGCTCGCCCGCCATGCGGCGCATGCATTGCCGCAGACGCCGCTGTGGATCGGCAAGGAACTGTATTGCCCCACCCGTGTGGTGCGCGTGGCCGAACTCGCCGGGTTGTGGCTGGCGCTTCGTTGGGGGCGGCGCGTCCTGGCTGAGGGAGCAGGAGCGGTGCCATGATCCAGACAGAACGCGCGCTGCAGCAGGTGCTGGAGTGGGGGCATTCCCTGACCGGGTTCGCCGACGAGCATGCCGTGGAAGCGGTCAGGGGCGGCCAGTACATCCTGCAGCGCATCCACCCGAGCCTGCGCGACACCAGCACCCGCACCGGCCGCGATCCGCAGGACGAAACGCTGATCGTGGCGTTCTATCGCGAACTGGCGCTGCTGTTCTGGCTCGACGATTGCAACGACCTTGGCCTGATCGCGACGGAGCAGCTCGCCGCGGTGGAGCAGGCGCTGGGGCAGGGCGTGCCGTGCGCGCTCCCCGGATTCGAGGGCTGCGCGGTGCTGCGCGCTTCGCTGGCCGCGCTCGCCTACGATCGTCGCGACTATGCTCAGCTTCTCGACGATACTCGGTGCTACTGCGCGGCGCTGCGTGCCGAACACGCGCAGGCGGCAGGGGCGGAACGCTGGTCCTACGCCGAGTACCTGCACAACGGCATCGATTCGATCGCCTACACGAACGTGTTCTGTTGCCTGTCGTTGCTGTGGGGGCTGGACATGGCGACCTTGCGCGCGCGTCCGGCGTTTCGCCAGGTCCTGCGGCTCATCTCTGCGATAGGGCGCCTGCAGAACGATCTGCATGGACGCGACAAGGACAGGTCGGCCGGCGAGGCCGACAACGCGGCGATCCTGCTGCTGCAGCGCTATCCGGCTATGCCTGTGGTGGAGTTCCTTAACGACGAACTGGCCGGCCATACACGCATGCTGCGCCAGGTGATGGCGGAAGAGCGTTTTCCCGCGCCGTGGGGACCGTTGATCGAGGCCATGGCGGCCATCCGCGCGCAGTACTACCAGACCTCGACCAGCCGCTACCGCAGCGACGCTGCGGGGGGAGGTCAGCGTGCGCCGGCCTGAACGCGCGGGAGGCGGCGGCGTGGGCGCGCTGCCGTCGGTCCGATCCGACGCAACGCCGTCGCCCGATCGACGGATGGAGCGAGCATGAGCGACACCGCCCTGAGCCGGCGCAAGGACGACCATCTGGACATCGTGCTGGATCGGCGAACGGCGCCGGCCACGGTCGGCGCCGGCTGGGAGTACATCCGTTTCGAATACTGGGCATTGCCCGAGTTGGACCTGACGTAGATCGACCTGCGCGCCTCGCTGCTGGGCAAGACTATGCGCGCGCCGCTGCTGATCAGCTCCATGACCGGCGGCATGCCACGCCCCGAGGCCATCAACCGGCATCTGAGCGAGGCAGGGTAAGCCTTGGGGGTCGCCATGTGCGTCGGTTCGCAGCGCGTGAGCCTGCAATCCCGCAACTCCCAGGGGCTGACGCGCGCTGCGCAGCCTGGCCCCATTCCCTTGCTGGCCAATATCGGCGCCGCCCAACTGCGCGAGGCCGAGGGCCTGGACCTGGCACGCCGGGCGGTGGATGCGCTGGAGGCTGATCGACTCATCGTCCATCTCAATCCGCTGCAGGAAGCGGTACAGCCGGAAGGCGACCGCGACTGGCGCAGCGCACATCGCTCGCGCCGCCCGCAGCGTGGGCGTGCCGATCGTGGCCAAGGAAGTGGGGGCGGGCCTGTCCGCCTCGGTGGCCTGTGCGCTCGTCGAGGCGGACGTGGCGGTGATCGATGTCGTCGGCGCCGGCGGCACCAGTTGGGCCGTAGTAGAGGGCGAGCGCGCCCGCGATGCAGCCGACCGTGCAGTGGCGATGACGGTCGCCGATTGCGGAATCCCGACCCCGGCCGGCGTGCAGGCGGTACGTCGGGCACTGCCGACGGTGAAGCTGATCGCGTCGGGCGGGATCCGCGACGGCGTCGACGTTGCCAAGGCCATCCGCCTGGGCGCGGATATCGCCGGGCAGGCGGCCGGCGTGCTGCGAACGGCTACGGTATCCACCGAGGCGGTTGTCGCACATTTCGAGATCGTCATCCGCCAGTGGGCCGTCGCCTGCTTCTCGACCGGCTCGGCTGATCTGGCGGCGCTGCGTCAGGCGCGCTTGTTGCCCTCGGCGCACCTGCCCGCCGGTTGATGCCGGCGTCGCCCGCACGTGGCGGTGGGCGCCTAGTCTTACCGAATCGGAAAGTCGCGGATGCGGGGATTCGCGCTGGTCGCGGATTTGTTAGGGTGCTGCTTCGTGATCAGGGAGGCGCGCCCGCCATGCCCGACTGGACAGCCGAGAGTGAAGCCGCATTCGACGCCTATGTCGATGCTTGATCGGGGTGATCAGTCACACCGACCGAGCTGAGCCCCTGAAGGGATCGGAACAAGGTGCGCCGGGAGACCGGCAAGGAGTAGATGGTGCAAATCCATTGCAATGAAGGCGTAGCGGGCGCCGCCGAGCTATCGTCTTCCGGCAAGCTCAACATGCGGCGGTCTCACCATTGCGCTGACAGCTCTGTCGGCTTTGTCGAAACCGCGACACAGGATTGTTGCGCGGAATTGTTCGTTTTTGTTCTAGCCTAAATAGCTGAAAAACAAACAAAAGACCTTTCCTTGATCTCGTTCAGCCAAATTGGCACGAGTTTTGAAGCCTTCGTTGCGAGGCGGCGCGAGCTGCCGACCGCCATTGCGATGGATGGAACGAAGGAAGGAAGGCAACATGTCAGATTTGCGTCAAATCGCATTCTACGGCAAGGGGGGCATCGGCAAGTCCACCACCTCTCAAAATACGCTCGCGGCCCTTGTCGATCTCGGGCAGAAGATCCTCATCGTGGGCTGTGACCCCAAAGCCGACTCCACCCGCCTGATCCTGAACTCGAAGGCGCAAGACACGGTTCTGCATCTCGCGGCCGAGGAGGGTTCGGTGGAAGACCTCGAACTCGAGGACGTGCTCAAGGTCGGCTACAGAGGCATCAAGTGCGTCGAGTCCGGCGGCCCCGAGCCCGGTGTCGGTTGCGCCGGCCGCGGCGTCATCACCTCTATCAATTTTCTTGAGGAGAACGGCGCCTATGACGATGTCGACTACGTCTCCTACGACGTGCTCGGCGACGTGGTCTGCGGCGGATTTGCGATGCCGATACGCGAGAACAAGGCCCAGGAAATCTACATCGTTATGTCCGGCGAGATGATGGCGCTCTATGCCGCCAACAACATCGCCAAGGGTATCCTGAAATACGCCCATTCCGGCGGCGTGCGGCTCGGCGGGCTGATTTGCAACGAGCGCCAGACCGACCGCGAGCTCGACCTCTCCGAGGCGCTGGCTGCCAAGCTCAATTCCAAGCTCATTCACTTCGTGCCGCGCGACAACATCGTCCAGCACGCCGAGCTCAGGAAGATGACAGTGATCCAGTATGCGCCGGACTCCAAGCAAGCCGGAGAGTATCGCGCGTTGGCCGAGAAGATCCATGCCAATTCGGGCCAGGGCACCGTCCCGACCCCAATCACCATGGAGGAGTTGGAAGATATGCTGCTCGACTTCGGCATCATGAAGACCGACGAGCAGATGCTTGCCGAACTCCAGGCCAAGGAAGCCAAGCTGGCGGTTGCCCACTAGGGACCCTCCCCCCCTCGCCGCCAGCAGGGGCGCGCCGGCCTTGACCGGCGCGCCCCCTTCCAAGAACGGCGCCTCGTCGGCGAGGCGTCTCTCGAACCTTGAAAGGGAACAGGCCCCATGAGCCTCGACTACGAGAATGACGGCGCTCTCCATGAGGAGCTTATCAAGCAAGTGCTGTCGCAGTATCCGGACAAGGCGGCGAAGCGCCGCAAGAAGCACCTCAGCGTCGCAACGAACGGGCAGGAGGCCGACGAGGAGGGCGAGGTCCTCTCCGAATGCAGCGTCAAGTCGAACATCAAGTCCATTCCGGGCGTGATGACGATCCGCGGCTGCGCCTATGCCGGCTCCAAAGGTGTGGTTTGGGGTCCGATTAAGGATATGGTCCATATCTCACATGGGCCAGTCGGTTGCGGCCAATATTCCTGGTCGCAGCGCCGGAATTACTACGTCGGTACGACGGGCATCGACAGCTTCGTGACCCTTCAGTTCACTTCTGATTTTCAGGAGAAGGACATCGTTTTCGGCGGCGACAAGAAGCTGGAAAAGATCATCGACGAGATCGAGGAGCTGTTTCCCCTGAACAATGGCATCAGCGTGCAATCGGAATGCCCGATCGGCCTGATCGGCGACGACATCGAGGCGGTGTCGCGCAAGAAGGCCAAGGAGCACGAAAAGACGATCGTGCCGGTGCGCTGCGAAGGCTTCCGCGGGGTCTCGCAATCGCTTGGTCACCACATTGCCAATGACTCGATCCGTGACTGGGTCTTCGACAAGACGGACGTGGAGTTCGAGGCCGACCGTTACGATGTTAACGTCATCGGCGACTACAATATCGGCGGCGACGCGTGGGCTACGCGCATCCTCTTGGAGGAGGTGGGGTTGCGCGTCGTCGGCAACTGGTCGGGGGATGCGACGCTTGCTGAGGTAGAGCGCGCGCCGAAGGCCAAGCTCAATCTCATCCACTGCTACCGGTCGATGAACTACATCTGCCGGCACATGGAGGAAAAGTACGGCATCCCCTGGATGGAATACAATTTCTTTGGTCCCTCCCAGATCGAAGCTTCTCTGCGCAAGATAGCCAAGCATTTCGGGCCCACAATCGTGGACAAGACCGAGGCGGTCATCGCCAAGTACCGCCCCTTGGTCGATGCGGTCGTCGACAAGTATTGGCCCCGCCTCGAAGGCAAGACGGTGATGCTCTATGTCGGCGGCCTACGCCCTCGTCACGTCATCACCGCCTATGAGGACCTCGGCATGGTGATAGTCGGCACCGGATACGAGTTCGCTCACAACGATGACTATCAGCGTACCGGCCATTACGTGAAGAATGGCACGCTGATCTATGACGACGTGACCGGTTACGAACTGGAAAAGTTCATCGAGGGGATCCGACCTGACCTCGTGGGCTCCGGGATCAAGGAGAAATACCCGGTGCAGAAGATGGGCATCCCATTCCGCCAGATGCACTCCTGGGATTATTCCGGCCCGTATCACGGCTATGACGGCTTCGCCATCTTCGCGCGCGACATGGATCTGGCCATCAACAACCCGGTCTGGGACCTCTACGACGCCCCCTGGAAGAAAAAGGCCCTGCCGCCGATGGCGGTCGCGGCCGAATAAGAAAATGGCCTCCCAGCAGCAGGGGGGCCGATGAACGCCCGCGATCCTTGACCCGCGGGAAACCTGAAACGTCTCGATGTCCTGTGCCGCCGTCTGGCGCGACAGAAGGAAAGAGGTGACCATCCATGCCGCAGTCGGCCGAAAAAGTCCTCGACCATGCTCCCCTGTTCCGCGAGCCGGAATACAGGAAGATGCTCGCCGAGAAGAAGTTGAATTTCGAATGTCCGCATCCGGATCAGATTGTTACCGATCAACGCGAATACACCAAGACCTGGGAGTACCGCGAAAAAAACCTCGCCCGCGAAGCCCTTGTCGTGAACCCGGCCAAAGCTTGCCAGCCGCTCGGTGCCGTCTTCGCGGCCGCGGGCTTCGAGCGGACCATGTCCTTCGTTCATGGCAGCCAGGGCTGTGTTGCTTATTACCGTTCACATCTGTCGCGACACTTCAAGGAGCCCTCATCAGCGGTTTCGTCCTCGATGACCGAGGACGCGGCGGTGTTCGGCGGCCTGAAGAATATGGTCGACGGACTCGCCAACACCTATAGCCTCTACGACCCGAAGATGATTGCCGTCTCGACCACTTGTATGGCAGAGGTCATCGGCGACGACCTGCACGGCTTCATCGAGAACGCCAAGAACGAAGGTTCAGTCCCGGCCGACTTCGATATTCCTTTCGCACATACGCCCGCCTTCGTCGGCAGCCATGTCGATGGCTACGACGCCATGGTCAAAGGTGTTCTAGAGCACTTCTGGAAAGGCCAGGAGCGCAAGGAATCCGGTGGAACCGTCAACATCATTCCGGGGTTTGACGGCTTCTGTGTTGGCAACAACCGTGAGCTCAAGCGCCTGCTCGACCTGATGGGCGTGTCCTACACCTTCATCCAGGATGCCTCC
The DNA here is from genome assembly GCF_029714365.1 of Sinorhizobium terangae. Taxonomy (NCBI): domain Bacteria; kingdom Pseudomonadati; phylum Pseudomonadota; class Alphaproteobacteria; order Hyphomicrobiales; family Rhizobiaceae; genus Sinorhizobium; species Sinorhizobium terangae. The sequence goes on along the minus strand of NZ_CP121661.1, from coordinate 375,615 downwards.
GACCAGTTCGACACGCCGTCGGACGGCGTGTATCGCATGTATGACGGTGGTACGATGATCGAGGACGTGAAGGCGGCACTCAATGCCGAAGCGACACTGTCGCTGCAGCACTACAACACCCGCAAGACGCTGGACTATTGCAACGAGGTCGGGCAGGCGACGGCCTCATTCCATTATCCTCTCGGTGTCCAGGCGACCGACGATTTCCTGATGAAGGTCTCGGAGATTTCCGGCAAGGATATCCCAACGGCAATCGGTATGGAGCGCGGCCGACTTGTCGACGCGATGGCGGATAGTCAGGCCTGGCTGCACGGCAAGAAATACGCAATCTACGGCGATCCTGACTTCGTCTACGCCGTGGCTCGGTTCGTGATGGAGACCGGCGGCGAGCCGACCCACTGCCTCGCCACCAACGGGACAGCAGCCTGGGAAGCCGAGATGAAGGAGTTGCTTGGGTCCTCGGCCTTCGGCAAGGATGGCCAGGTCTGGGCGGGCAACGACCTCTGGGCGCTGCGCTCGCTGCTCTTCACCGAGCCGGTGGATCTGCTGATCGGCAACTCCTATGGCAAGTATCTGGAGCGCGACACTGACACGCCGCTGATCCGGCTGACGTTTCCGATATTTGACCGGCACCATCACCATCGCTTCCCTCTCATGGGCTACCAAGGGGGTTTGCGCGTCTTAACGACCATCCTCGACAAGGTCTTCGACAAGCTCGATCGCGAAACGATCAAGGTAGGTGTCACGGACTATTCGTATGACCTCACCCGCTAAGAGCGATAGCTGGCCTTCGAAAAAGGCCAGCCATCTTCCGATGAACTTGGAGTCCGGCGCGATGCCCCCGCTCACGGCCAAAATCCAGGATGTCTTCAACGAGCCAGCATGCGAGAAGAATCTCGGCAAGGATGCCAAGGCGCGCCAGAAGGGCTGTTCGAAGCCGCTGACCCCCGGAGCGGCTGCTGGCGGCTGCGCTTTCGACGGGGCCAAGATCGTGCTGCAGCCGATCACCGATGTTGCGCATCTGATCCATGCACCGATCGCCTGCGAGGGCAATTCCTGGGACAACCGCGGCGCGGCTTCGTCGGGGCCAACGCTGTGGCGCACAAGCTTCACGACCGACCTGACCGAACTCGACGTGGTGATGGGGCAGGGCGAACGAAAGCTTTTCAAAGCGATCCGCGAGATAAATGAAACGTATGCGCCGCCAGCGATCTTCGTCTATTCGACATGCGTGACGGCGCTGATCGGGGACGACATCGAGGCGGTCTGCAAGCGCGCTGCGGAAAAGTTCGGCTTGCCGGTGGTGCCCGTCAATACACCGGGCTTCGTCGGCTCCAAGAACCTCGGCAACAAACTCGCCGGCGAGGCGCTGCTCGATCATGTCATTGGCACGGTTGAGCCCGACGATATCGGCCCTCACGACATCAATATCCTCGGCGAATTCAATCTTTCCGGCGAGTTCTGGCTGGTTAAGCCGCTTCTGGATCGGCTCGGCATCCGGGTGCGCGCGTGCATTCCGGGCGACGCCCGCTACCTCGATGTTGCCTCGGCGCACCGCGCCCAGGCGGCCATGATGGTGTGCTCGACCGCTCTCATAAATCTCGCCCGCAAGATGGAGGAGCGCTGGGACATCCCGTTTTTTGAGGGCTCCTTCTACGGCATCAGCGACACCTCGGAAGCACTCCGGCAGATCGCTAGGTTGCTTGTGACGAAGGGTGCGGATCCGGAGATCCTCGAGCGCACGGAGACACTGATCGCGGAGGAGGAGGCGATTGCGTGGAAGAAACTTGAAGCATACCGGCCGAGGCTTGAAGGCAAGCGCGTACTGCTCAACACCGGCGGGGTGAAGTCCTGGTCGGTCGTCCATGCGCTGATGGAGATCGGCATCGAGATCGTCGGCACCTCCGTCAAGAAATCGACGGCCGAAGACAAGGAACGCATCAAGCAGGTACTGAAGGACGAGAACCATATGTTCGAGTCGATGGCGCCCCGCGAGCTTTACGCCATGCTCTCTGAGGACAAGGCCGACATCATGCTGTCTGGCGGGCGCACGCAATTTATCGCGCTGAAGGCCAAGACACCTTGGCTGGACATCAACCAGGAGCGTTGCCACCCCTATGCCGGCTATGCCGGCATGGTGGAACTCGTCCGCCAGATCGACCTCGCCATTCACAACCCGATCTGGCGCCAGGTACGAGAACCGGCACCGTGGGAATACCAACCTGCCGTGGAGGACGAACTGCCAAGCACACATGAGATCGAGACCGTCCATCCCTTCAAAAGCATGTCCGCACAACTGCCGACGACTTCGACGAACATTGAGGAAAGCCGATGACCCGCATTTTTCCCCAAACCAAATGGGCGGCGGTCAATCCGCTAAAGTCCTCGCAGCCGCTGGGCGCTGCGCTCGCCTTCCTTGGGGTCGATGGTGCGGTACCGCTGTTCCACGGCAGCCAGGGCTGCGCCAGCTTTGCGCTGGTACTTTGCGTCCGGCACTTCAAGGAAGCCGTCCCCTTCCAGACAACGGCGATGGATGAGGTGGCGACGATCCTCGGCGGCATGGATCATCTGGACGAAGCGATCCTCAACCTTAAGACCCGCACGAACCCGAAATTGATCGGGGTCTGCACCACGGCGCTGGTGGAGACCCGTGGAGAGGATTTCGCAAGGGATCTCGCGAACATCAAAATGATGCGCGCCAAGGAACTCGCAGGCACCGAGATCGTGCTGGCCAACACCCCGGATTTCGAAGGCGCGATCGAGGAGGGCTGGGCCAAGGCTGTCACCGCGATGATCCAAAGGATTACACTGCGTGGCGAGCAGCCGCGGCAGGCGAAGAAGATTGCGATCCTGCCCGGCTGGAACCTCACGGTCGCTGACATCGAGCATTTGCGCGAAACGGTAGAAAGCTTCGGCCTTAAGCCAGTGATTCTGCCCGATCTCTCCGGCTCGCTCGACGGGACGGTGCCTGACGACCGTTGGGTGCCGACCACATATGGCGGCACCACCGTCAAAGACATCCAGGAGCTTGGCACGGTGGTGCATTGCATCGCGATCGGCGAGCATATGTACCGTCCGGCGGAGGTGCTGCAGAGACTGACCGGAGTGCCTTATGCGGTGTTTCAGTCGCTTACAGGTTTGACGAACACAGACCGGTTCATCTCGCTGCTTGCCTGGATTTCCGGTGGGCCGGTGCCAGCGAGAGTCCGCCGTCGCCGCGCACAGCTAGAGGACGCCTTGCTCGACGGGCATTTTCATTTCGGCGGCAAAAAGATTGCCATCGCCGCCGAGCCGGACCAGCTTTACCAGCTCGCGACTTTTTTCACCGGCATGGGCGCCGAGATCCCGGCGGCCGTAACAACGATCGGCACCTCGAGAATTCTCAAGAAAGTGCCGGCCGAACAGGTCCAGGTCGGCGATCTTGGCGATCTCGAGGGTCTTGCCGCGGGCGCTGATCTTCTCGTCACCCATTCGCACGGCCGCCAAGCGGCCGAGCGCCTCGGCATTCCGCTCATGCGCATCGGTTTCCCGATCTTCGATCGACTGGGCAGCCAGCATAAGCTCACAATCCTCTATCAGGGGACGCGCGACCTGATCTTCGATGTCTCGAACATCTTCCAAGCCAACCAGCACGCACCGACGCCCGAGTCGCTTAATCCGTTCCGAAACCGAGAAATGCCCGATGGCCTCCGTTCGTCGCCTTTCGCTCGCCGCTGACCGGGTTCACCCACTGATGCCGCAACGGCAAGCTGGTGCGTTGCGCGTGGCGATCGCCACGCAAGACATGGAGAGCCTCAACGCGCATTTCGGGTCGGCCAAGCGCTTCGCTGTCTATGACGTGACGTCCGATGCCTGGAATTTCGTGGAAGCCGTCGCCTTTGAAGATGTTTCCGACGAGAGCGGGAAGCATCGGACCGAGGGCGATGACCGAATTACTCCGAAAGTGGAGGCTTTGAAGGGCTGTCACCTGCTCTTTTGTCTGGCGATCGGCGGCCCTTCGGCAGCCAAGGTCATTTCGGCGAAAATCCATCCGATCAAAGTACCGCAGCCTCAATCCATTAAAGACGTGCTGTCGCGAACCCAGACCATGCTCAAGACGGCTCCTCCGCCTTGGTTGCGCAAGGCGCTAGCGGAGGCAGGCGCCACCGAAAGGAAGCCCTTTGAGGATGAGGACTGAACGATGAGAACACCGAAAGCTACTGCGGATGGTTCTGCTGTCGACGCGGACGAGACGGCCCTTGCCACGCCTTTCCTCAAGTGCCTCATGCGGCTGATCCGCGCTCAGGACTCCTACGGATCGTGGGAAGGTAAGGCGGATGCTGAGCTGCTGGCCGACTTCATCGTCACCAAGAAGCAGCGCCGTGAGATCCCGATCATCGGCGATCCCGACCCGGACGTGCTGTGGAGGCTGCAGATTTTTTACACCTGCGTTGGGCTTGTGATCGAGCAGCGCTCCGGCTTGGTGGTATCGTCGACCATGATGATGAACCATGAGGGCTTCGGCCGCGTACTCCTCACGACCGGGCGGTTGGTTGTCCTGTCGAAGACCCTTCGCGACGTCCATCGGTTCGGCTTCGACAGACTTGGAAAACTCGCTGAGGCAGGTGCGAAACTGGTCGATGATGCGGTCGCGGCCATTGAAGCCTATCCAGACGTGGCACGGGCGTGAAGGGGCCGATACGAGGAAGTATGCCATGTCAGACCTTGAAGAACAGCGGAAGAAGGTCCGAAAGCTGCAGTCGCGAGCGGGAGCTGCGAAGATGGAATTGCACGACCTCGCCGAGGACCTCCCAGTCAACTGGACCGAGATCAAAGTGATTGCCGAGAAAACATTCGACGCCTTTGCCGAGTTGGACGCTGCGAAGAGAGAGCTCAACGCGTTGGAGAACTTACGATGACGAGCGCTTTCCTTACCCGTGACGGTTCGAACTGGATGCCGGAATATCTGACCGCTATCGATGGTGCGACCTGCATCGGTTGCGGTCGCTGCTTCAAGGTCTGCTCGCGTGAGATCATGCATCTTTACGGCATCGACGACGCGGGTGAAATCCTCGGTATCTGCGACGACGAGGACGACGACTTTGATGGTGAGCTCAATCGTATGATCATGGTCGTCGACCATGCCGGCGGCTGCATCGGCTGCGGAGCCTGTGCCCGCGTTTGTCCGAAGAACTGCCAGACCCATGTTGCGGCTGACAAGGTCGCAGCATGATAACGGAAAAACCAGGAGAACGGCTGTGCACTTCAGAGTCTTCTGTCGCGTCCTGCTGCTGGTCCTGTGTAACAACGCTCTAGCGGTCTACTTCCTCTCGCTTTCCATCCGCAAAGTAGTGGTCACAACGCTTTTCAGTTGGCTGCTTCTTCAGGTCGCTTATTTCGGAAGCCTGCTCTTTCTGATCTGGCGGGATTGCCGCGCTGAGAGAGGTGCCCAAAGGACTGAGTATTGCCAGAAAGTTCGTGACCAGTCGCAAGAGTACCATAAGGGCGATAAATGACCCTCCGATGTTGCCGCGCCTTGCGTCAAAACGTGTAACCCGTCGCCCTTTGCTTGGGCGGACGATAACAAACAGTGCTCAGCTTCGCCTACTTTGGACGACCATGAACATCGCTATTGAGGGATACCGTGTCTAGGATGGCCAGAGGCGACCCGATTCAGGTGGTGCCAATCCGAGGGAGTGCGGCTTTCCCGTTGCGTAGGCGTTGCTGATACAGCGTACGGGTTGCTTCGGCGTTGCTGGAAATACCGCGCGCATCTGGGACATCGGAGAGCGCTGTCGAGCTCAAATAGGAAAACGTCTCTCAGAGTGCGTTCGCATAGCGAGCTTCAGCTCTATCACATATCACTGGAGAGAACATGCTGGAAAAGTTTGAACGCTACCCGCTTACCTTTGGGCCTACGCCCATCGAGAAGCTCGACCGCCTCGGCAAGCATTTAGGCGGAAAGGTGGAAATCTATGCCAAACGGGAAGACTGCAACTCAGGCCTCGCGTTCGGCGGAAACAAGCTCCGCAAGCTCGAGTACATCGTCCCCGACGCGATCGCGTCGAACGCCGATACGCTCGTGTCGATCGGCGGCGTGCAGTCCAACCACACACGGATGGTTGCTGCGGTTGCGGCTAAGATAGGCATGAAATGTTTGCTGGTACAGGAAAGCTGGGTGCCACATGAGGATGCCGTCTACGACCGCGTAGGCAACATTCTTTTGAGCCGGGTCATGGGAGCAGAGGTGTGTCTGGTTGATGAGGGCTTTGACATTGGCATCCGCCGCAGTTGGGAACAAGCGCTCGATGAGGTCAAGCAAAGGGGCGGTAGACCCTATGCGATCCCAGCGGGGGCCTCTGTTCACAAATATGGTGGTCTCGGGTACGTCGGCTTCGCCGAGGAAGTACGCGCACAGGAGAAGCAGCTTGGATTTACTTTCGACTATGTCCTGGTTTGCACTGTGACGGGCTCGACGCAAGCCGGCATGGTGGTCGGGTTCGCCAAGGACGGGCGACAGCGCAACGTGATCGGCATCGATGCCTCGGCTACCCCCGCCGGAACCAAGGCGCAGGTGCTACAAATTGCCCGGCATACCGCAGAGCTTGTCAACCTCGGCACGGAAATCGTCGACGATGACGTGGTGCTGCTCAAGGAGTACGCGCACCCTTGCTACGGGATCCCGTCCGAGGAAACGAAGGAGGCTATCCGCCTGTTTGCGCGGCTGGAGGGCATCATTACCGATCCCGTCTATGAGGGCAAATCGATGCAAGGCACGATCGGCTTGGTCCGAAAAGGCTTCTTTCCAGTGGGATCGAGAGTACTCTATGTGCATCTCGGGGGCGCGCCGGCGATCAACGGTTACGGCTACACGTTTCGCAACGGCTGATGCGCGACAGCATTCAGATGATTCGCGAGGGCGGCAAGCTGCTGCTGTGACGGCCAACAGATCGTTTTCGCCGCGCATAAAGCGGCGGATGCGCTGCTGACCTTATCGCCGCGCCACCCGCCATGATTCGGATCGCAGAACCAGCTCGCGCGTGCGAAGTGGTTGCAAGGGCGAGAAGGCACCGACAATCATGTTGATGATCGGTTGTGTGCCGGCTCGCCATTCTGCCCTAACCAAGCGCTGGCAGTCCGAGTTGGCGGCGGCCATCGTTAGAAGGTACCCGTCTGTTGCCGCGGTAAGCCCCGGCGTCTCTAGGCCCTCCAATCAGGGAAACTTGCGAGGCTGGCACCCGACGAGTGCCAGGCTGTGAATAGGGGGTCAAATCTTCGCTTCGCTTGACACAGAGTAGATACTCGGCATGCAGAGCTCGGCCAGGCTGACACCAAAGAACCAACGCTTCACAGCCGACCCAGCGGTCTGCTGCCCGAGGTTCGTCGAGTGGCCGGGATAAACTTGCTGCTCATCGATTAACCGAACGTTCGCTCGCGGGTAACGCAGTGATTTGCGCCCAGTACCGCGCACCGGTGATGGCGACACTGCCTGATACCCTGGACTGCATGGCACCAACGTTCCCGGTTACTCAGGAGGAGCCTGCTTCCGCCGCTTTCCTCTACCATGCTTCGGGATGATCTGGCGTTCGGCTCAAGCACCCACTTCGAACCGGGCAAACCGTCCCAGGTCGTGCAGTGACCGCACGCCAGAAATGAATAGGATGTCATAGTGTACTCCACCTGCTGCTGCAGCAGCTAAGTCGGGAACTATGCCGAGCACGTGGGGTCTAACGGAACCTAAACTTAGGGACGGCAATGCTCGGCAATGAGGAATCCTCAAAAATCGTGCCATCCACCAGAAAGGGCCTAATAAAATGTCTAGATATGATTCAATCATTTAAATGAAAGTATAGCAGGAATCCTGGCCACCAGGGTGTCGCGGTCTTTACAAACCGGATAGTCTGTTGCGCGGCGTCCCCCGGGACGGCGGACAGGATTCCGCCCGCGAGGAAGCGGAATTCACGCTCCCAACCGCGTTCGCGTTGACCGATGTTCCACGAAGATTCCAACATAGCACGATGGCGGTGATGAAGCCTAGGGACGTGTTCGTAGCCAGTAGTCTCTTCTCGCGTCAGTCCTGAAGCCAAGCGTCGATCTCCGCCTCTCTCCGTGCCCGCTTCGGGCATCGTAGTTTTGCAGTCGCCCATGCGGCATTTAGATTACACCAGACGGCTTCCCGGCCAGAGCAGCCGTTTACGGCGAGAGTGGATGGCCAAGCGTTGTGGGTCCCCGGCGAACGGAACGTATATCTGTCGCAAATAGTGCCATCCGACACCTTGCTGGCCGCTTTGTCAGGTCAGCGACACAGGCGTGTTCAGCCGATCCCTTGGTTTTAGCAAACACTAAATAGCTGAAAAAAATCAAAGGTCCTTTCCTTGGACTCGCTCATCCAGATTGGCACGAGTTTTGAAACCCTCATTGCGAGGCTGCGCGAGCTGCCGACCGACATTGCGCGATCGGTGGAACGAAGGAAGGAAGGCAACATGTCAGATTTGCGTCAACTCGTATGCCAGATCGACCGTGCCATTCACAACCCGATCTGGCGCCAAGTGCGAGAGCCGTCACCGTGGGAATACCGACCTGCGGCGGAGCACGAGCTGCCAAGCACACATGAGATCGAGATCGTCCATGCCTTCAAAAAAGTATCCGCGCAACAGCCGACGGCTTCGGCGAACGTTGAGGAAAGCCGATGACCCGCATTCTTCCCCAAACCAAATCGGCGCCGGTCAATCCGCTAAAGTCGTCTCAGCCGCTGGGCGCTGCGCTCGCCTTCCTTGGGGTCGATGGTGCCATCCCGCTGTTTCATGGCAGCCAGGGCTGCACCAGCTTTGCACTGGTACTTCTCGTGCGGCACTTCAAGGAAGCCGTCCCCTCGCAGACCACGGCGATGGACGAGATGGCGACGATCCTCGGCGGCATGGACCATCTCGAAGAGGCGATCCTCAACCTTAAGACCCGCACGAACCCGAAGCTGATCGGGGTCTGTACCACCGCGCTGGTTGAAACTCGTGGCGAGGATTTCGCAAGGGATCTCGCGAACATCAAGATGATGCACGCTAAAGAACTCGCAGGCACTGAGATCGTTCTGGCCAACACGCCGGATTTCCATGGTGCGATCGAGGAGGGTTGGGCCCAGGCGGTCACCGCGATGCTCCAAAGGATTACGCTGCGCGGTGAGCGGGTTCGGCAGTCGAAGAAGATTGTGATCTTGCCAGGCTGGAACCTCACGGTCGCTGACATCGAGCATTTGCGCGAAACGATGGAAAGCTTCGGACTGAAGCCAGTGGTTCTGCCGGATCTCTCCGGCTCGCTCGACGGGACGGTGCCAGATGATCGCTGGGTGCCGACCACCTGTGGCGGCACTACGGTTAAGGACATTGAAGAGCTTGGCACGTCGGTGCAATGCATCGCGATCGGCGAGCATATGCGCCGCCCCGCGGAGGTGCTGCAAAGACTGACCGGAGTGCCTTATGCCTTGTTTCATTCCCTTACAGGATTGAAGGAGACAGACCGTTTTATCTCGCTGCTTTCTTCAATCTCCCGTGCACCAGCGCCAGCGATAATCCGCCGTCGCCGCGCACAGCTTCAGGACGCCTTGCTCGACGGACACTTTCATTTTGGTGGCAAAAAGATTGGCATCGTCGCCGAGCCGGACCAGCTTTACCAGCTCGCGACTTTCTTCACGGGCATGGGCGCCGAAATCCCGGCGGCCGTCACCACGACCGGCACCTCGAACATTCTCAAGAAAGTGCCGGCCGAACAGGTCCAGGACGGCGATCTTGGCGATCTCGAGGGTCTCGCCGCGGGCGCTGATCTTCTCGTCACGCATTCGCACGGACGACAGGCGGCCGAGCGCCTTGGTATTCCGCTCATGCGCGTTGGCTTCCCGATCTTCGACCGACTCGGCAGCCAGCATAAGCTCACGATCCTCTATCAGGGGACGCGCGACCTGATCTTCGATGTTGCGAACATCTTCCAGGCTAACCAACACACGCCAACGCCCGAGTCATTCGATCCATTCCGTAAGCGAGAAACGACCAGATGACTTCCGTTCGTCGCCTTTCGCTCGCCGCCAACAAGCTCCACGCATTGACGCCGCGACAGCAATCCGGTGCATTGCGCGTGGCTATCGCGACGCAAGACATGGAATGCCTCAACGCGCATTTCGGTTCGGCCAAACTATTCGCGGTTTTTGACGTGACGGCCGATGACTCTGCTTTCGTGGAAGCTGTAGCCTTTGACGATGTTGCCGACGAGAGCGGGAAGCACCGGACTGACGGCGATGATCGCATCATTGCGAGGGTGGAGGCGTTGAAGGGCTGCCACCTGCTGTTTTGTCTGGCGATCGGCAGTCCTTCGGCAGCCAAGATTATTTCGGCGAAAATCCATCCGATCAAAGTGCCGCAGCCTCAGTCTATCGAAGACGTCTTGTCGCGAATCCGGACGATGCTCCGGACGGCTCCTCCGCCTTGGTTGCGCAAGGCGGTGATGGAGGCAGGCGCCACCGAAAAGAAATCCTTTGAGGATGAGGTCTGAACGATGAAAAAACCGAAAGCTGCTGCGGATGGCCCCGCTGTCGACGCGGACGAGACGGCCCTTGCCACGCCTTTCCTCAAGTGCCTCATGCGGCAGATCCGCGCCCAAGACACTTATGGAATGTGGGAAGACAAATCCGACGCCGACCTCCTGGCCGATTTCATCGTCACCAAGGAGCAGCGCCGTAAGATCCCGATCATCGGCGATCCCGACCCGGACGTGCTGTGGAGGCTGCAGATTTTCTACACCTGCGTGGGGCTTGTGATCGAGCAGCGCTCCGGCCTGGTGGTATCGTCGACCATGATGATGAGCCATGAGGGCTTCGGCCGCGTACTTCTCACGACCGGGCGGTTGGTCGTTCTGTCGAAGACACTTCGTGACGTCCATCGGTTCGGCTTCGACACACTTGGCAAACTCGCTGGGGCAGGTGCGAAACTGGTCGATGATGCGGTCGCAGCCATCGAAGCCTATCCCGACGTGGCGCGGGCGTGATCGGACCGGTACGAGGAAGGAGATCATGTCAGACCTTGAAGAACAGCAGAAGAAGGTCCGCAAGCTGCAGTCGCGGGCGGGAACTGCGAAGATGGAATTGCACGACCTTGTCGAGGACCTGCCAGCTGGACCGAGATCAAGGTGGTCGCCGAGAAAACATTCGACGCCTTTGCCGAGTTGGACGCTGCGAAGAGAGAGCTCAGTGCGTTGGAGAACTCACGATGACGAGCCTTTTCGTTACCCGCGACGGCACAAACTGGATGCCGGAATATCTGACCGCTATCAATGGCGCCACCTGCATCGGCTGCGGCCGCTGCTTCAAGGTCTGCTCTCGCGAGGTCATGCACCTTTACGGCATCGATGACGCGGGTGAAATTCTTGGTATCTGCGACGACGAGGACGACGACTTTGATGGCGAGCTCAATCGTATGGTCATGGTCGTCGATCATGCCGGCCGCTGTATCGGCTGCGGAGCCTGCGCCCGCGTTTGTCCGAAGAACTGTCAGACCCATATTGCAGCTGACAAGGTCGCTGCATGATAAGGGACAAACCGGGAGAACGGCTGTGCACTTCAGAGGCTTCTGTCGCGTCCTGCTGCTGGTCCTGTGCAACAACGCTCTAGCTGTGGAGCCTCAACAGGTTGTCCTGGGTCAGGCCGAGTCTACTGATAGGCGGTTTGGATTGTAGACTGCCATGCGGACGATGCCAATTGTAGCGGTGGAGCCAGACCGGCAGGTCGGCGGCCCGCTGCTGCGAGGTTTCGTAGGCCTTGGCATAGGCCCATTCGCGCAGAGCGGTTTGGACGAGGCGTTCGGCCTTTCCGTTAGTCTTGGGCGTATAGGGCTTGGTGCGGATGTGCTTGATGCTGAGCCGCCGCAGCGCCTTGGCGTATCGCTGGGAGCCGTTGTCGGTCATGACGCGATGGACCTTGACGCCATGCGCCTTGAAGAAGCGCAAGGCATTGAATCGAAAGCGCAGACAGGAGCGCCGCGTCTCGTCGGGGAAGATTTCCGAATAGGCCAGGCGTGAGTGGTCGTCGATGGCCAGATGGACGTATTCCCAACCGATGCCGCGGCTGTTGCTCTGCCCCGTGCGATCGCCGGTGATGCGATGGCCGGTTCGGTTGAATTTGCCGAGTTTCTTGATGTCGATATGGATGAGCTCGCCGGGCTTGTCGCGTTCGTAGCGCCGCACCGGCTCAGCCGGGGCCAAGGCCTTGAGCTTGTTCAGGCCAAGGCGCTTGAGGATGCGGCTGACCGTGGCTGGCGAGACACCCGTCTCCGTGGCGATGTGTCGGCCCGTTATGCGCAGGCGACGTAACGCCTCGATCCGGGCGGCGGTGGCCTGCGGCGTCGGATGATACAGGCGGTGCGGTCGGGAACTGCGATCTTTGAGGCCAGCCTCGCCCTCGCGTCGATAGCGCCCCAACCATTTGTAAACGGTCTTCACGCAGACGCCGAAAGCCGTGGCAACGGCTGCCGGCCGCTGTCCTTCGATGAGCACGCGGTGCGCGATTACTGCTCGACTGCGCGGTGTGAGGCGGGCATTCTTATGGATGTCCATTCGGTCCCCTGAGAATCACTGAAGCTTCGACAACCTCAGCTTTCCCGGCCGCGACCGAATGGACAACCTATTGGAGCTCACATCTAGCGGTGTACTTCCTCTCGCTTTCCATCCGCAAAGTAGTGGTCACAACGCTCGTCAGTTGGCTGCTTCTCCAGGTCGCTTATTTAGGAAGCGTGCTCTTTTTGGTCTGGCGGTCTAGATGGGCCCAGAGAGGTGCCCAAAGGGCTGAGCATTGCCAAGAAGTTCGCTACCAGTCGCTAGAGTATCATGAGGATGTTCAATGAACCCTCCGATGTCCCCACCTTGACTCAGATACGTAACACGTCGCCGCTCGCGTGGGCGGACGATGCCAAACAGTGCTCAGATTCGCGGTACTTTGGACGAGCCATGAACATCGTCATTGAACGAATGCGCAGTCTAGGATGGCCAAAGGCGACCGATTCAGGCCGTTCCAACCCGAGGGAGATGCGGCTTTGCCGTTCCGTAGGCGTTGCTGGTACCGCCGTGTACGGCTTGGTTCGGCCTTGCTGGAAATACGAACGGACCCATCTGGGACATTGGAGAGCGCTGTCGTGCTCAAATAGGAAAACGTCTCTCAAACTGCGTTCGCATAGCGAGCTTCAGCTCTATCACATATCACTGGAGAGAACATGCTGGAAAAGTTTGAACGCTACCCGCTTACCTTTGGGCCTACGCCCATCGAGAAGCTCGACCGCCTCGGCAAGCATTTAGGCGGAAAGGTGGAAATCTATGCCAAACGGGAAGACTGCAACTCAGGCCTCGCGTTCGGCGGAAACAAGCTCCGCAAGCTCGAGTACATCGTCCCCGACGCGATCGCGTCGAACGCCGATACGCTCGTGTCGATCGGCGGCGTGCAGTCCAACCACACACGGATGATTGCTGCGGTTGCGGCTAAGATAGGCATGAAATGTTTGCTGGTACAGGAAAGCTGGGTGCCACATGAGGATGCCGTCTACGACCGCGTAGGCAACATTCTTTTGAGCCGGGTCATGGGAGCAGAGGTGTGTCTGGTCGATGAGGGCTTTGACATTGGCATCCGCCGCAGTTGGGAACAAGCGCTCGATGAGGTCAAGCAAAGGGGCGGTAGACCCTATGCGATCCCAGCGGGGGCCTCTGTTCACAAATATGGTGGTCTCGGGTACGTCGGCTTCGCCGAGGAAGTACGCGCACAGGAGAAGCAGCTTGGATTTACTTTCGACTATGTCCTGGTTTGCACTGTGACGGGCTCGACGCAAGCCGGCATGGTGGTCGGGTTCGCCAAGGACGGGCGACAGCGCAACGTGATCGGCATCGATGCCTCGGCTACCCCCGCCGGAACCAAGGCGCAGGTGCTACAAATTGCCCGGCATACCGCAGAGCTTGTCAACCTCGGCACGGAAATCGTCGACGATGACGTGGTGCTGCTCAAGGAGTACGCGCACCCTTGCTACGGGATCCCGGCTGAGGAAACGAAGGAGGCTATCCGCCTGTGCGCGCGGCTGGAGGGCATCATTACCGATCCCGTCTATGAGGGCAAATCGATGCAAGGCACGATCGGCTTGGTCCGAAAAGGCTTCTTTCCAGTGGGATCGAGAGTCCTCTATGTGCATCTCGGGGGCGCGCCGGCGATCAACAGCTACGGCTACACGTTTCGTAACGGATGACGCGGGGGGTGCGGTCGCGTCGAACCTAAGATGATACAGACCTGGTCCGGAAGCGGATCGCACGGCCTTCATGGGTGGCAATCGGCCGCATGGTTAACCGCCTGCCGCCGTGGAGGCGGTGTCGCGGTCGTGCGGACCGGCTCGCCCTAGCGCGTTCCGCGTGAGGTATTCGGCGGATGCAACAGCGTCTTCCGTCGCTTCAGCTGCTGGAGCCACAGGGAGCCTGGTGGCGCATCTTCGCGGCCATGTCGGATGATTCGGATCTCAAGTACCCCATGATTGCTCGTACCCATCAGCACGCTGCGGGCCAAAACCTACGGCCCGCCCGTTCGCAACTGCTATCCGGATCGGCGTGATCATTCTGCATAAATAGTCGGCCCTGAACAAAGGCTAAATCATTGATTTTCTGGCAGTGGAAGATCTGGAGAAGTATCCGATTTCGCCATGAGAACGGTGAGCGCGGCCTTGATGAAGGCACACCAAAGAGCCAGTCCCGCCAGGATGAGGCGCAGATTGTGACCTGCGGCCACGAGCAGTGCATTGATGGCGTCGCCAGCATGCCCGAGAAGGAAGTTGCGGTCCAGTCTGCCATCGGCCTTCATATGACCGATCGTCGTTTCAGCTCCCGTCGCATGGTCGGCGTCAGCCCGCGCCGGCTTCCGGCAATCATCACCGACGCCGATCCGGTGTAATCATGACCGCGATAGCCCTTGTCGACGTAGATGCGATCCGGATCGATACCACCGGTGCGTGAGAGCGTGTGCCCGTCATAGGGATTGTCTTCGAACGCCTTGGCCGCCAGAACCAGCCCTTCGCGGTTCGTCGCCGCGATCCCTACCTTGCAACCGAACTCGTATGGCGTGCGAGCCTTGCCCGTCGAGATGCAGACGACCTCGGGAGCATGCAGCGAATAGAGCTTGTTCTTGTCCTTGGGCTTTTGCGCCAGCAGCCGTTCGACAAGCCCGAACAGCCGGGCGAAAGTCCTCTCCAGTTCGACGTTGCCGGCGATCTTGCGGCCGATATCGCGCAAGACGCGGCCGAGAAAGGTGCGCAGTCGCTTCAGTTCACGGCGCATGCGGCGGAATTGCCGGGCCTGGGCATAGCGGGCCGACGCGCACCGCCGCTGCTTTCGCCAGACGCGTGTAGCTCTGCCTCAGCTCGATGCTATGCTTCTTGGCGTGACGGACCAGCATCTGCAGAGCCTTCAGATACAGCCTGCTGTCGGTCGGATGAGCGATCGCTTTCGGTTGCACCGTCGTATCGACATTGACCCGCTCCAAAGATTCCGGCCTGGCCGTTCCCGTCTGAAGCGCCGCCTCGACGCTGGCCTTCAGCAATTCTCCGGCCCCTGCGGCCCGATCCGCTTGCGCCAGCGGGTCATCGTGCTCGCGTCGATCGGCGCTTCGTGCTGGAAGAACTCAAAGCCGCAGAAAAACTGCCACTACGGGTTTTCCACCCAGCGCTCGACCACCTCCTCGTCCGACAGGTCGTGGACATGCTTCAGGTAATGCAGCCCGACCATCAGCCGCGTCGGCTTGGCGGGCCGGCCAACCAGCCGATAGAACCCACCGAACGCCTCGTTAAATCGTGCCCATGGGACCACACCCGCCAATCGCACCAGCGCGTGGCGCGGGTTGATGATCGCGTCCAGACGGTCGCGAAAAAGATCATTCTTACCGGAAGAGGGACGACTTGGCCGCATACCAAAAACACCAGAAATCAGCTACATCATCGGCGATTTCCGGCAGTTTCCAATACTTCAAAACAGATGGGAATCCCATGATTGCAGGGCGTTGAGAGGTTTTTCAGCGGCGACTAAATATCCGGCCGTACGCCAAGATGGACATCCGCGGTTCTTGATCTGAACGCACCGAAGATGCAGGTTTCAAGAAAACATAGCAGCGCAACCGATGTTGAAAGATCTTGCCTCATTATGTTGATGTTCGAATTTGGACCACTCGGGACAAGCTGCTAAGAGATGTATGCGCTTTTTTACAATTCGATAATTCCGAGTCTTAAGGCTCTTATAGCAGCGACCGTTCTACGAGAAGCATTTAATTTTCGCATTACGTTTTTTACATGGAAATTGACAGTGTTTTCCGATATTTCTAAAATCATTCCTATGTCCCAAGAAGATTTCCCTTTTGCCACCCACAGAATACACTCTTTTTCTCTTCTGGAAAGAACAGGTTCTGTCTTGATGCTATTCATCGGCCGAACTCGAATTAAAGGGCGCCTCTTCGGCTGTCTCCAGTAGATGTATCAACATGACCACAGAAAAACTGAACGGACACTCTGGTGGCTCTGAGACTCAAGGGACAGCAGTTGTCCGCGCGGTTTCCATGATCTCTCCAACTTAGTTGGCCTCTTGCGTTGCAAGTTGTCACTGGTGCGAAAAAACTGCCGGCTATAGAGACTGCTTTGTGCGCCGTCGTCCGCAGCCCCGTATCGTTAGCTCGATTAATGCGTTGCGCGGACCTGAGAACTGTTGCTTGCCTGCCTTCGTTCGATCGGGCGACGTCATTGGCTAGCAGCTTCTACGGCTCTCGCCCCAGGAACTTCAAAAATCGCGCCAGCTTGGAAAAATAAGGGGTTGGGATAAAATTGCCGAATTTTATCAATGCATTAAATGGCTGTGCAGCAGGAAGCCAAGTGTAACACCGCCGCGTCGCTGACTCGACAAATGCGACAGTTGTCCGGTGCTGGACCCTTTCCAAGGGAATGACGGGCACCAGTCTATCGCCGCACTGTCCTGTTTAGAAGCGCTCGGCCATGACGGGCCAACGAACGTGTACGGGTTTGGTCCCGTCGTCATTTAAATCAATCCACGTCTTGCTGGCGTTCCCGGTCCTCGACTGGTTAGGCTGGCAAGCGCCTTCGCGCTTTCCGTTCCGGCCAGCTTTAGATGTTCTTCGCGCGGGTCTTGCTTCTCTTTGGGGATCGGTCCTTGGCCCTCCCACCATGGAATCGGAAGAATGACGCGGTGCAAACTAGTATGGTTTTCACGGCCAACCTCCAGACTGTTCGATTGATTCATGGTTGCAACCATTCGAAGGCTGTCTATCCAATATGCAGCTCCCCGTAATGCAAGAGGCTTCTGGCCCTTTTCGACGTGTGATCGAGTGCGGTCTTCTGTCAGGCCTTCATAAGCGGCATTTCCAGAAGCCGCTGGCCGGTATGGTGATCTGCAAATCAGGTCCAAATCTCAACAACGAGCGCATTGGCTCTTTGGCTCCAGCTGGTTTTCCTGATCCGGATCTGTTCGATCGTTGCGCCCATTCGGGTCGTCGCCTTCTCACACCCCCTTTACCGGTGCCGGGCTGTTTGCTGCAGGTCGATCATGCAGCCGCAGCCGACGCCGGATTCCGATAATCCTCGTTCGTTCTCAGCATCGCCCAGATTACCCGCGCCATCTTGTTCGCCAGGGCGATCGCCACGAGCATTCGCGGCTTTCTCGCCAGCATATGCGCCAGCCAAGATCCCGTGGAGATCGAACTGCGACCTAGCCAGTTCAAATGTGACATGGCCCCGATGATGAGCAATTGGCGAATGTCGGCTTGTCCCTCTTTCGAAACCCGCCCGAGGCGTTCCTTACCTCCCGAGGAATGCTGCCGTGGGACAAGGCCCAGCCAAGCCGCGAAGTCCTGGCCGCGTTTGAAGCTGGCCATGTCGGGTGCGAATGCTTCAACCGCCAGCGCGGTCAGCGGACCAACTCCCGGCATGGTCTGCAGCCGCCGCACTGTTTCGGTTTCTGCCGCAAGCTTCCTGAGCTGCACGGTCTTGGCCTCGATCCGCTGCGTCTTCCACGCAATCTGGTCGATAAGGTCCTGGCATTCGTGGCGGACCAGTTCGGGCAGATTGCTCTTTGGTTCCTCGACGATCTCCTTAATGCGAGTGAGGTGGTGGATGCCTTGCGCGACGACCTGGCCGTATGCGTAGAGAATGGCACGCAATGCATTCACCAGATCGGTGCGCTGATGGACGAGGCGCTGGCGGGCTCGGAACAATACTGCCTTGGCCTGCTGTTCTTCCGACTTGGGCTCGACGAATCGCATCTCCGGCCGCTGGGCCGCAATCACAATCGCCTCGGCATCGGCGGCATCGTTCTTCTGGCGCTTTACGAAAGGCTTCACATATTGCGGCGCGATCAGCTTCACCTCATGGCCGAGCCTGGTCATCTCCCGAGCCCAGTAATGGCGCTGCCGCAGGCTTCCATCACAACCACTGCCGACGGATGCTCCGTCATGAACTTGTGAAACTGGAGGCGTGACAGCTTCTTTCGAAACTTCACATGGCCGTTCATCGACGCGCCGTGGAGCACGATTACATTCTTTGCCAAATCCACCCCAATCATCGTATTCTTCATATTGCCGTCCTCTCCGCTTGGTGGCTGAAACACCACATTTTGGCACACTGCGATGCCGTCTAGGGAGGGCGGCAACCATCCCATCTCAACTGGTTGTTCTCGATTGGGCCGAGTCTGCTGATTGGCGTTGTGACTTTAGGCTGCCGTGTGGCCTGTCCAATTGTATCGATGAAGGCGGGCAGCTCGGCGGCGCGCTGGTCTGACGTCGGGTATGCGACGGCATAGGCCCATTCCCTGAGCGCGGTCTGGATGAAGCGCTCTGCCTTGCCGTTGGTCTTCGGCGTGCAGGGTTTTGTGCGGATGTGCCTGAGGCCCAGCTTGCGGCAAGCCCTGGCGAAGGCTTTCGACCTGTAGCAGGAGCCGCTGTCGGTCATGACGCGCTCGACCGTGATGCCGAGGCTTTCGTAGTAGGCGACCGCCGCCCTGAGGAAGCCGACGGGCTTTCTTGTCTTTCGTCCGGCAAGTTTTGCGAGAAGGCGACGCGCGAGGTGTCGTCAATGCAAACGCGGACGAACTCCCAGCCGATGCCGCGGCTGTTGGACTCGCCGGCGCGGTCGCCGGTGATGCGGTGGCCGACACGGAAGAAGCGCCCGAGCTTCTTGATGACGATGTGGATCATCTCGCCGGGCTTGTCGCGCTCGTAGCGGCGCGCCGCGAAAGACCCGCCCGCCTGAGCACCCGGCTGACCGTCGCCGCCGACACGCCGGTCTGCTTGGCGATGTGCTTGCCCGTCAGCCGCTGGCGGCGCAGCATGGCAATCTCGTCGGCAACCTTTGCCGCGGTCTGTTTCGGGCTCCTCTTCGGCCGGGAAGACCACCATGCCGGCCGTCCGACCCAGCGTCCCACGACCTTCGCCGTCACACCGTATGTCCGCGCCGCAACAGCTTTGGAAAGACGGCCTCCAACAACAGCAAGCGCCATCTCCTCTCGACGCAATGGTGTCAAACGGGCATTCTTGTGGATGTTCATTAGGTCCTCCGAGAGTCACTGAAGCTTCGACGACCTCAGATTTCCCGGCCAAGCCCGAATGGACAACCTATTGTAAACTCGCAGCTAGAGCACCATTGACAACCAGATACACGCTCGAATTCCGCACATGTTCACTGCCATCGGCGCTGAAGTCGCCGCGTAAACTATCTGATCTGGTAGTAGATCGAGAGCGTGAGCTCAAGTTAAATAAATGGAGTTCTCATGCCGAGTATACAGAAAATGCTCAACATTAAGAGATCCGCTGTCACCGACCCACGTCAGGTGATCGACGGTTCTGCCAAACGCATTACTCGATCTTGGTCCGCAGGTCCATCGATTGATGCAGGCCATTGACGTCAACGCCATGAAATGGAGCGGGACATCAAGGGGCGTTGCAAGCGCGCATATGGAATCCGGCGCTCATAAGACGAACCAGAGGGAAGCGTCACGCAATGTGCTCGAAGCTAGCCGACAGAGCTGCGGCAAGCGGGACGGACGCCGCGCTTTCGCCTAGGAACATGGTGCGGCCGAACCACTCGTCCAACTGCCGGATCCGGTGACTCAATGCCGCATGAGGCACATGTATTTAGCCGGCGGCGCGCGAAAAGCTCATTAGGTGCCGAGGAGCGGAATCATACGTAAATTCGCCTCAACTATCTCATGAGGGCCCTCGTTGGTCAGAAGCAGAAATCATGCATTTAAAGAGGATCTGCCGGCGGTCGATCTGAGCCCGATGGCCCTGTTCGTCAAATTCGCTCATAGGAGGACGCCATGTTCGTGCGCAGCCTGCAAGATGTTGAAGCAACCGACCACTTTGTTGAGTGGGGCAGCGGCACCAGCCACCGCCTACTGACAGAAAAGGACGGGATGGGCTTTACCGTTTGCCATACGGTGGTCCGGGCGAACACTGTCTCGCTGCTCCAATACCGGAATCACCTCGAAGCTTGCTATTGCATCGCTGGAGAGGGCGAGGTCGAGGACATGGATAGCAATGTCTTTCGCATTCGTGTGGGCGACATCTATGTGCTCGACAAACACGACAAACATTACTTACGGGGGGGGCTCGACCAGGACCTGATCCTCGTCAGCGTGTTCAATCCACCGCTGAAGGGAACAGAGCGCCACAACCTCAATGACTCCACTGGGTCGGCATATTGAGCGGGCGAAAAGATGGGGCGCGAGAAGAATTTCACCTCAGACACGCCAGTACAGGAGCAATACTGGATCGTTCGCTTTCCGCTTCAAACAGATTCTGTTCGGGGGGACTCACATCACCTCGGAACACCCCCAACATCAGGAACGGGAGGCTACCAGCGTGCCTGCCTAATCGCCGCGATCACACTGCCACTGTCACGCGTGTCGACCAGAACACATTCGGTCCAACCAACCGGTGCCAATATCGGTCAGTACCATCGCCTACACGGAGCTCCCCGACAAAGATGTACCGGAATGCGCCACAAAATCGACCTCGATGACGCCGGCGCGGAACGGCTGATGCGAACATGCTCTATGAGGCCGTCCATTCGCTGCTGACGCGAGTGCAGAAATGGTCGTGGTTGAAGGCCTGGTCGTCGCCCCCGGCGCGATGGTTGACGGTGATCATGCACAGAATGTGGAATGTGGAGCGACGGTTCGGAGTTCCGCTGGACAAGGAAGACACTGTGGCCTGAGCCTGCTCAATTAGGTTGGATAGGTGCAACGATCAAGACGCCCATTTAAATTGGCTTTCAGCGTCAGAAGTTCGGCTGAACATTTGCATGGAGAAGGCCGCCTGGACTTCATGGCGGAAGGGGCCGTAAGCAACAATGACGCGTTAAGGTTTAAAATGCTGTCTCTCTAAATGGAACCAAGAAATGCATGTCGACGTGAAAAATGTGCTTGTCGAATATGAGGAACGTTATCGCCACGATTCCGAGGCGCTGCTTTCTCTACCGGATTCACCGCAGGCCGTTTTACTTCCAGTTGGACCCGATGCTGGCCAATTCCTGAATTGCCTTCTCAAGGGATTAAAGGCGCGCTCGATTCTTGAGCTTGGGACGTCCTACGGCTACTCGACGATCTACTTGGCCGAGGCTGCATGCGCGAATCGTGGAATCGTGACGAGCTGCGATTTTGATAGGGAAAAGCAAATCTTCGCGAACGATATGCTGAGACGAGCCGGACTGGCGGATCATGTTGTGTTCCGTTCAGGAGATGCAATTGAAATAGTTGAGGGCTTACAGGGGGAGATCGAGTTCTGTCTGATCGATCTCTGGTATAGCTCTTATATTCCAGCGTTTGAGGCACTTTATCCAAAGCTTGCTCCGTTAGCCTACGTCATCGCCAATAAGATAACTAGCCCAGATCCGCACGCTGGTGAGGGGTACCGCCAACACATCCGCCTGAGGAAGGACATCGAGTCGATCCTGCTGCCCATAGGGTATGGCTTGGAGCTCTCGATGCGTGCAGCAGCTGATTTTTCTGTCGAAGAGGAATAACGGATTGCTCGGCAGATTAAGGAACTTCGTGGAGACAAGTGGCATTGCGCCGTGGAGTAATAGCATGAAGATAATGTCGTTCAAGCCGGACCATGATGGCACAATTGCAGCAGTGGATGCATCAGCGGGCGAGCTGATTTATTCATACGAGGCTGAGAAGGATAGCTTTCGCAGATATTCGACCATTAACCCGATGACAATCCTTGAAGCCGCTGGGAGCATGGACGCCATTCCGGATGTCATTGCGGTCGGAGGTTGGGACACAGGATTCAGCCACGACGCGGTAGGCTACTACGGCATAGCACAGGGATCCGATGTTGTCGGCGAGAGGACCATTTTCGGCCGCAAGGTGCATTTCTATTCCTCGACGCACGAGCGCTCCCATCTCTGGGGTTGTTACGGCATGTCGCCGTTCCCCGCCGGCACGCCTTGTTACGCACTGATCTGGGAAGGATGGTGCGGCGATTTTTACGAAATCGATGAGCACCTACAGGTCGTTCATAAGGGAAAAGTGATGGCGAATCCTGGCCACAAATATAATTTCCTTTATGCGCTCGCCGATCCGAGCGCAGGAGGAACACGTTTAGAAAACGCAGGCAAGCTAATGGCGCTTTGCGCCTATGGGCAGACGGGATCACCTAGCTCGGAGGAGCAGGCGCTAATCGATTTCTTGCTTCCAAACGATGTGTACCCCTTGTCCAAGGAAGATCTGCGGAGTTCGCCATACTACAACATTGGGGTAACCCATCAAAAATTCACAAATCTCGCCAGGCGAGTTTCGGACGCCATCTTCGATTCGTTTTATACATTTGCGAAGAAGAACTTGATAAAGGGTTATCCGCTGCTGATTTCCGGCGGGTGCGGGTTAAACTGTGAATGGAACCGCCGATGGGTCGAAACAAACCTTTTTTCCGACGTTTTCATTCCACCGTGCGCAAATGATGCAGGCTCCGCAATCGGGACCGCAGTCGACGCGATGCGGCATTTCACAGGCAATCCTAAAATCAAATGGAACGTCTATTCAGGCCAGCCCTTCATACTTGACGAAATCGACCGCACCGGGCTTGAGGTCCAACCACTCGACTACGGCCAAGTGGCCTCGGCTTTGCTTAGTGAGAAGGTGATCGGCTGGGTACAGGGGAATTGCGAAATCGGGCCACGAGCGCTCGGCAATCGGTCAATTCTCGCTGCGCCTTTCTCAAAGGCGACCCATGAGCGCTTAAACCGAGTCAAGAACCGGGAGGGTTTCCGCCCGGTCGCACCGGTTTGCCTGGAGCAGGACGTCGCGCTTCACTTCGACCTGGTACGCCCGTCGCCCTACATGCTTTTGTTCCAGAGAGTCCTCGATAGCCGGTTGCAGGCCATCACGCATGTCGACGGCACAGCACGGGCTCAGACCGTTTCGCAGATGCAAAACCCACGCCTGTTTCAATTGCTCACTTCGTTCAAAGCAAAAAGCGGGGTCGGCGTTCTTTGCAACACATCGCTGAACTTCAACGGTACCGGGTTCATCAATCGTGCAAGCGACTTGCTTGCTTATGCCCGGGCTGTAGGCCTCGACGGATTCGTGATTAATGATGCCTTTTATCTCCTCGAGGAGGCACCTCTCACGGCGTCGAGTTGACAGCGAAAGAGCGCGTAACGAAGGGAAAGTGTCCCTCCGAGCCACGGTCGAAAATGGGTGATGACCGGGCGTCGTCAAGGCTCGGATACCAATGCGCGTTCAGGCATTCCGCGTGGAAGCTACCGTTGAACGCCTCAATGAGGTCGGCTTTCCTGGCCGTGCAGGACTGTCGGGGGAAAGGTCTAGGTGAATCGAAATGCCGCAGGCGCATGCCCCGTCAGATGGCGGTTTTCCCTCTATTTTCTGGTTGTCGAGACTCAGAAAAGGAGACGGAGCATGCGCTTTGCACCTAGCATCTTTGGCCCGCGGCTGAAAGCGATTGATCGCCGCAGCTTCCAGGCGATTGTCGATCGCCACGCCGGCGATGCCTATGACAAGCGCTTCACCAGCTGGGATCATCTGGTGGCGCTGATCTATGCCCAGTTCAGCGCCGCCAGCAGCCTGCGTGGGTTGGAGGCGAGCTTCAACGCCAACAGCCAGCAGCATTACCACCTCGGCAGCGGTCGGCTGCTGCGCTCGACGCTGTCGGATGCCAACCGGCGGCGGCCCGTCGCCGTCTTCGCCGAAGCCTTCGCGCATCTCACCGGCCAGTTCGACCGGCGGGCGCGGCGCGAAGGCAAAGAGATGCTGCGGCTGATCGATTCGACCCGATCCCGCTCGGCAAATTCTGCGATTGGGCCAAGTCGAACGGCCGCATCCGCGGCCTCAAGCTGCATGTCGTCTACGACCCCAAGGCCGATTGCCCGCGCATCCTCGACATCACCGATGCCAATATCAACGACGCCCAGATCGGCCGCACGGTCAAAATCGAGAAGGGCGCCACCTATGTCTTCGACAAGGGCTATTGCCATTACGGCTGGTGGACGGCGATCGCCGAAGCCAAGGCCGTCTTCGTCGCCCGCCCCAAGTCCGACATGGGACTCAAGCTGCTGCGCCAACGGCGCATCAAGCTTGCCGAGGGCGACGGCTTCACCGTTATCGAGGATGTCCGGGTGCGCCTCACCAGCAAGGGCGATTCCAAGCTGCCGATCGCCTTGCGCCGTATCACCGTCAGGCGCACGGACGGCGACACGATCACGCTTTTGACCGACGACTCAAGCGCCCGGCCGTCGCAATCGGCCGGCTCTACAAGGGCCGCTGGCAGATCGAATTGCTGTTCCGCTGGATCAAGCAGCACCGCAGCACCTCAAGATCCGCAAGTTCCTCGGCCACAACGACAACGCCATCCGCCTGCAGATCTTCGCCGCGATGATCGCCTATGCGCTGCTGCGCATCGCCGCCCGCCTCTGGCGTGTCGGCCTGCCGATCCTGCGCTTCACCGACCTTGTCACCCACTGCCTGTTCCAGCGCAAAAGCATCGCCGCCTTCGATAAGCCGCCGCCCGTCGATCCAAGCCGGCCAAGGCCGCGAACCATCCCCAACCAGATGGCCTTCGCCTATGCCTGAACTTTCCCCGGACAGCCCTGCCGGCCGTGAGAAGGCCAGTTTGACGCCACGCTGATAGGCAGAGGTCGCGGGAGACAATTCGCTGCCCTGATCGCCCGTATCGTCGTCGGATAGCCGATGCTCCGGCAGGCCCTGACCATTGTCGCCACGCCATCCTCGGAACGCGGATCGACGACCGGCGAGAATGTGTCGACGACCGCCAGCACACGGTTACGGCATTGGTCGTGGAGGAAATCCATCGCCAGACCTGGTTGGAGTGGGTGGCCTCGTAGCGATCCTTCTGCAGTTTTGCCCACACGTTCCTGAGCTGGAAGCCCATCTCCTTGTAGTGGTGCAGATTCGGTCGGTATTGTGACCGCCCAGCCATCGCAACGCAACAGCATATGCACGCGTCGATAGCCGTAGCGGACACGTGTCTGGGCAATTTCCTTGAGTCTGGTCTTCAGCTCGGCCTGCGACCAGAGGGCGCTCTGGATCGACATCTTCCAGTCCTTGCGGACTTCGTCAATGAGCCGTCGGCGACCAACAGGCCTCAGCGCTTTCGCTTGATAAACATCCTGCAGCATCGCCTTGTCGAGCGTCAGGTCGGCGACGATCTTCTTCAGCCGGTTGTTCTCTTCCTCAATCTGACGCATGCGCTTCAGCCTCGGATGGCATCATCCCGCCGTAGCGTTTGCGGAGTTCATCATGCTGATATCGACCGCGAAGACAACCATGCAACCGGCAGTGTCGTTCCAACATCAGAATCTTGGCACTCTAAGTGCGATTGGCCACCCCATCAGTTCACATCAGTGCAATAGCTGACAACGAACTTCTTGTTAAGGTCAAGGGTGACATGAGATATCTGCTTTTCCTTTAACTCCTTCGAACCGAGTGAAACGAGCTGACCTTTCTCGTCGACCGTGTCGATCAATCTCCGACCGCGGAGTTTCAAGAAGGCCTCCAGCTTTGTCCACTCCACGAGACTTTCCCTCTCGCTCGCGAAGCTTCTCCTGAAGAGGAAGGATAGTGCCTCTGTATGAATGGATCGATCCCATCTCTCGCAGTCACACCCAACCTGATGGTCTAGAGACGCGACGCAGCAAGCCAGTCCTAAGGTGTGCGCAATGCTGAAATTGAAGGATCCCTTAGTAGGATCAAAGAACGGTTTTCCCGAGGTCCTGTCGTAATCGATACGACTTCTACTTACGTCGTGACCGAGTGCCAGTCCTGCATGATGTAGAGCGATCCTTCCTGCGATAAACTCTGCTCGGGCAATCGAGCTTCGAATTTTGGCAACGCGATCCCTTTCGCTAGGCGCAAGGAAAGTCCAAGAATATTGTTCCCTCGGCGACCATCTTTGGAGGGTGATCACCACACCGTCCATTTTCAAAAGGGCCGGCAGCTCCAAACTAACGGATAGTAGGGTGCGTTGATCAGAGTTGCATGTCTGCATCTTGCCATTCTCACCTGATCTGCGTGGCCGTGAGGATCCAGCTAAGGCTTCAATCTAATCAGACGCCGTGCATGCTAGTGATCCGTTGGCACACGACCAAGACCACAAACAAGGCTGGCAACTCCGTTGCTTCAGCTTCTTCAGCGTCGAAGCAGCCCTGCAGTAATTTGACCTGTGAGAATGATAATGGCTACTACCAACGTTGGTAGTAGCGCTGCGTAATCGTCAGTTTAAATAACAGAGAATGGTGAATGTAATAGCGCCCGCCTTGGGATTGTCGTGTCAGGCACGAGGCGCTCACCGGATAAGAGTGACGCGGAGTACCTAATCGACGATCAGGGGCTATCCGCGCCTAGTTTGCTCCGTCTCACGGGTAACAGGGTTCACGATCTCGCTTCAATAGTAGTCGCACTGACTTACTTGTGGCAAAACTTCCGAGGACGCCCATGACCGGCATCAACGTGTCCAGCCAATCCTGCGTCGAATCCTGCCGCACCGTATCTGAGACCTTTGTGGAGTGCGCGCGGAAATATCCTGAAAGTACCGCAGTTCAGTGCGGTGACGAGCGAATGACTTACGATGAGCTATTTCGTGAGGCATCGGGTGTGTCACGTCGGCTATGGGAGTGCGGTGTGGGCACAGGTGACATTGTCTTGATTAATCCGTCCCGTCACTTAGACACGGTATACCTTATCGTAGGAATTTTACTTCGGGGAGCGATAGTGTGTCCGCTCGATATTCGCGCGCGCGAGGCGAAGACGCGCCATATCGTAGAAACCTCAGGGGCTAGGTTTGCACTTTTTACGCCCAACACTCCCGTCGCTGCCGATGTGGGGGAGC
The DNA here is from genome assembly GCF_029714365.1 of Sinorhizobium terangae. Taxonomy (NCBI): domain Bacteria; kingdom Pseudomonadati; phylum Pseudomonadota; class Alphaproteobacteria; order Hyphomicrobiales; family Rhizobiaceae; genus Sinorhizobium; species Sinorhizobium terangae. The sequence continues at coordinate 348,221 of NZ_CP121661.1, read as the reverse complement.
TTCTCGATTCTTTCCGTGTCCAAACGGTTCTTGTCGAGCGGCAAGCAACCTGCGACTTCTCAAGTGAACAAAATCACGCAATACCCGACTCAGGCTGCTACCTCCTCTTCACGTCCGGTACGACCGGGACCCCGAAAGGGGTGCTTATGTCAAATAGGGGGCTCGCCAACCTAGTCGGTTGGGACACACATCATAGACGATGCGAACCTGGTACAATGCATCTACAATTCGCATCGTTCCATTTCGATATAGCCTTTCACGAGTTGTTTGCGGCGATCAGTTCGGGAGGGGCGGCGGTTTTAGCGACAAGTGAGCAGCGGCGGGATATTGGCCTGCTTCTAGATTTACTTTCTTCAAGTCGCATCGAAAAGGCGTACCTGCCGTTCAGTGTGCTAAATCAGCTGGCACTTGCGTCGTCTTCATTCACCAAACCCCTATACCTCACGGACATTACAACGTCTGGGGAGCAGTTGAAGATCAACAGCAATATTCGGGGTCTTTTCCAACGTCTCGGAGCTGTACTTTACAACAATTATGGGTCGACAGAGGTGCAAGACGTTACGTCACTACAACTCGACGGAGATCCTGAACAATGGCCGGATTTACCATCAATCGGGTTTCCCATTGCAGGCATGCAGGTAGGTGTACTCACTGCCGGAGGGGTTACGTCGGATCCAGGATCTGAAGGACAAATCGTAGTGAGAGGGCCACAGGTTGCTATGGGGTACATGCAGAGGGACACTGACGGTCTCTTGGCCCTTCCTGCAACTTCAACATGTGCAGCTAACGAGTATCTCTCGGGCGATCTCGGAGCTATCCTGGCTGATGGCAGCATTGTAATCACGGGTCGGATTGACCGACAGGTGAAGATCCGCGGCCAACGGGTTGACGTCGCAGCTGTAGAAACCGCCATGGAACGTTCTCGATACGTCGGACAGGCTGCGGTTGTAGCAACTGAGATCAGTGGACGAGTCGAGCTGATTGGTTTCGTAACGCGGGCCGAAGAGTCTGCTGGGGAGATCCTGCAGGAAGATGTTAGAATGAATGTTCGCGTCGCCCTGGATGAGGTAGCTGTACCTTACCGAGTCTATACGGTCTCGACGTTTCCCGAGACGTCGACCGGAAAAGTTGATCGCCGAGCGCTTGAGGCGATGGCATCCTCCGCCACTGCCGTACTTCCCGTTAGGCGCAAAAAACAAAATTTCGAGCGAGCAGTCTCCGACATCTGGAATGATGTCCTCCCTGGTGGTGAGGGGCGAAGTTTTGGTGAAGCAGGAGGGGATTCACTTAGTGCCATGCAACTGGTGACGCGCCTGCAGCAAGAACTGCAGGCTGACATCTCGGTAGCAGACATTTCAATTGAGACTACGCAGAAGTCGATTCTCCAAATTGCAAGATTTCGTGGCATCGCAGGCGAATGCCAGCTGACCTCTGTTCCTTCCGGGCGAAAGGACGTGGCAATCATCGGCATGGCAGGTCGCTTTCCTGGATCGGACTCAATTGACGCTCTTTGGCGCGGACTTCTAAGGAATGACGTCTTCCTGACGACATCCACGAACGACCCACCGACACTGGCGGAGCGCGACGATTTCGTCAGGACCGGCGGATTTCTTGACGACCATGATCATTTCGATGCCGCTTTCTTTGGAATCAGTGAGCGTGAGGCTTCGCTGATGGATCCGCAGCATCGCGTTTTCTTAGAATGCTCATGGCATGCGCTCGAGAGCGCCGGCTATGCACCGACGAGGGTGCCTTATCGCACAGGCGTCTACTCGGCCAGTGGCTCGAACACTTATCTCATCAACAGTATTTTACCCACGGTGACGAAGGAGGCCGATGGCGTTTTCTTGAGCCACCGGCTCATTCGGGATGTCGAAGAGATTCTCATCGAGCAAGGCAACTCTCCCGAACAAGTCTCGATGCGAGTATCGAACAAGTTAAATCTGACAGGCCCTAGTGTTTCTATAGGTTCGGCCTGCTCAGGTGCACTGGTCGCAGTCCATCATGCTGTCCAGGCCATTCGTGCCGGAGAGGTTGACATGGCAATTGCAGGTGGCGTATCGATCTGCACGCCGCAGCATGTCGGTTATTTTGCACACGAGGGGCTGATTCTATCGCCGACGGGCTGCTGCAGACCGTTTGATGCGGCGGCCGACGGAACCGTGTTTGGAAACGGATGCGCGGCTCTCGTTTTAAAAGACTATGAGCTCGCGGTTCGTGATGGCGATCAAATCCTCGCCGCGATCGTTGGTACGGCGGTCAACAACGACGGCGACCGCAAACTGAGCTATACGGGGCCAAGCCTGGAAGGTCAGGTTGAAGTTATCAACGCAGCTCTGGCGGACGCTGGTCTTATTGCCTCCGATATTGACTATGTTGAGGCGCATGGAACTGGCACAGCGGTCGGCGATTCCATTGAGATCGCGGCGCTCCTATCGACCTATGGCGAACCCACTGTCGCTGAAGATTGCCTAGTCGGATCCCTAAAGGCTAACATCGGTCACCTTGATGAAGCGGCAGGTGCAGCTGGATTGGTTAAAGCAACCCTCTGCGTTCAAAAAGGCAAAATTCCAGCCATCCCGACGTTCCGGAATGCAAATGAACGCGTGACCCTAAACGGATCCCGCCTGAAAATTGCCCACGGGCAAGCGCAGAACTGGCAGAATCGACCAGGAAGACCAAGACGAGCAGGCGTCACGTCCTTGGGGATAGGAGGGACCAATTGTCACATTATCCTTGAGAGCCGCGAAAACAGTCGCGAATCTGACCAAGAGCCTTGCAGTTCTCAGCAGCATGAGTTCTTCGTGCTGTCGGCTCGAACCCCTGAACAACTGATCACTCTTTGTCAGGAAATGTACAACGTTGTCGCTTCATCGAACCAAGACCTGGGTTTGCGAGATATATGCATGACCTCCTGCGTCGGCCGCCGGCCGGAACGATTCCGGATCGCTCAGCCCGTTTCTAGCAAAGTCGAGTTGTCCCAGTTCCTTGATGATGTAATTAAAGGAGCGCTATTGCCATCTGACAGTGCACGTCCAACTAAAGTTGCGGGGCTATTTACTGGTCAGGGATGTCAGCGTACAGAGATGGGAACAGAGCTTGCGGGCGTTTTTCCTGTGTTCAAGAAAGCGATGGAAGATTGCTTCAAGCGCATAAAAGCTACTCATGGGATCGACGTTGAGCAGGTGGTGGGAGAAACGCCCGGCTTGCAACCAAGAATAAATCTCACCCAGTTTGCGCAGCCGGCGATCTTCGCGTTCGAGTACGCCATGACGTGTTTATTTCGGGCTTTTGGGGTTCGCCTTGAGCAGGTGGCCGGCCATAGCTTGGGTGAGATTGCGGCGTGGGTTGCTGCCGATGCCCTGTCGCTGGACGACGCGTGCTTCCTCGTTTCTGAGCGGGGACGATTAATGGCGGATATTCCCGCCGGACTTGGTGTAATGGCCGTCGCCAAAGGAAGCACGCAAGGTATTGCACTCCTCGTCTCCAATTTAAACGACAGTGTGACTGTCGCGGCGTTTAATTCACCGAATACTGTCGTATTGGCCGGTGGCCGAGATGCGATGGCAAAGCTTACTGATGCTGGCGACGTGTGCGATTGTAGCGTCACCTTGCTGCCAGTATCTCACGCATTCCACTCCGACCAGATGCGCTCCATTCTTAACGAGTACACATCTGCCATAGCGCGGCTTTCCTTCTCTGACCCCGTAATTCCCGTCATCTCTTCGGTCACAGGAGCGCCTCTTCCAGGCAATCTTGATTGGACAGGATATCTTACGGATCACGTCATGAAACCGGTTCGCTTTGACCACATGCTTCAGTATATGCTTGAAGATAGATCAACGGTTTTTATTGAGCTCGGGCCTAGACCAATGCTTGTTGGTCTGGGTATGGAAAACGACCCCGACGCTGAGAGGACCTGGATTGCCTCTTGCCGCAGTTCTTGTGAAGTAAAAACATTCCTCACGGCCGTAGCGGAATTGTACAAACTTGGCGTCGATATCCGATTCGATGCTCTTGCATCTCGGGAGCCGTGGCACCGCATATCATTGCCGACGTATCCGTTTCACAGGAAGCGATTCTGTTGTACTCCGGAAACTCATTCGGCTCCGTTTACTACGCCGGTAGCGGCCGTTCGCCCTCGCGATCAGCCTAGTGACTCGAGTAGGGGCGGGCTCAAATCAGCAGATCAGGATCAAACCGCAGAGGACGTCTTGCGGCTGATCACAGAGCAGATTGCTATTCTTCTCGGAGAACGGGACGTTTTAGCTATCGATCCGGATGTCGAATGGCGCGAGCTTGGACTTGATTCGTTGGGTCTGATCGAACTCCGTAATGAGCTGCGGCAATCGGTTGGAACGACCGCATCTTCGACCGTGATCATGAGTACCCGAACCCCGCGCCGCCTTGCTACGGAATTACACGAGGCCGCCTCCCGAATGCATACAACATCGGAACGTTTGACTGCGAAAGATGCTCGGCTTCTTCTTATTCCCGGCATCACAGGAGAGCCAATGGACTTCGCAGGTCTCATCCCGTTACTTGGTGATCTGTCATTTGAAGTCCTTGAGTATCCAACAGGGCTTGATCCCTGGCAAGATGAAATTGAACCGTCTGACATAATCGGCCCGATGACAGCTCGTGCCAAAGAGGCAGCAATTGGTAACCGCGTAATTCTAGTCGGTTACTCTTTTGGCGGAAGAATCGCAAACGAGGTTGCCGTTGAGCTTCAACGGCAGAATGTCGACGTCGCGCGAGTGATCATTTTGGACATCCCGACGAGCGCCTCTAAAGCAATTCCGGTAAGTGGGCGGGCCGCACGACCTCTGGACCAAAAGAGCTTCAATTTAATGGTTTCAGACACGCCGGCCAAGGCATTCGATGCATTGGATCTTGCTTGTGCCAGCAGAGCGGTCGATCCCAGTCTGAAACAAACAGCCGCGATCTATTGGGCAAACACCGTTATTGCACCAAAATTCGAAGCCAGCGAAACGACCATCCCGCTCACATTCATAAGAGCGGGAACGGCCGGGGCTCTTGGCAGCCAATTGCCAAACGAGGACGCGACTTCGGCTGATCCCACATGGGGATGGAAGAACGTCGCAGCCAACGTAGACGTTCATGTCATTCATGGAGACCATTTCACCATTATGCGGCATGATAACGCGCCGCAGATTGTACATTTGATAAAGCAAGTTCGTATCACGCCGGCGGAGCCTGCAATTACCCACAAATAGTCCACTCCCTCACGGAGAGTTTGCGTAAGCTTTGAATCGGACGAATTTGGAAGGTCACGTGAGGTCGGTTTGCTGTAACCGGCCGATTGCTACCGCGGAGATTTTGCTTTGATGCGGGCGATAAGTTCTCCGTCGTCAACAAAGCTGTCGAGGAAGTCGTTCCATTCCTGAGTTGAGCGGCGAGCATAGGAGAGCATCTGTTCCAGTTCCTCCATGCCGTCGTCTGTCAGGGCGGTGATGGATTCGTCCTCACCGTTATAGACGCTGATGATACTGCCGTAGGTCAGGTTGTCATCGTTGCTGACGATCGCCTGAAGAAGCTCTGGATCCTCGCCAAGAATTTCGGCGACATACTTGATGGTGCGGACATAAGTGACTGTTGCCATCAGGCCGCCTCGGCGCAGATGACGGCAATAGGTGACCAATTCCAGGGGAGCAGTTCATCGAGGCGATTGATCTTATGATCGTGGATACGGTCGAGCACATCGGCCAGATAGGTCTGCGGATCGAGGCCATTCAGCTTGGCCGTTTCGATGATCGTCATGGCACGCGCCAGTGTCTCCGCACCGGTATCTGCGCCGGCAAAGAGCCAGTTTTTCCTTCCAATTCCAACCGGGCGCAGGGCCCGCTCAGCAGCATTGTTGTCGATCGCGACCCGACCGTCTTCCAGGAAGAGGGAGAACGACGACCAACGGCTCAGGCCGTAGCGGAAGGCTCGCGCCAGGTCGCCCTTGCCCGGAATGCGGGTCAACTGCGCCTCGGCCCAGACGCGCAAGGCTTCGACTTTTGCCTTGCTGTGCTTTTGACGCGCGGCGAGACGGATATCGGCAGGCTGACCCGCAATCTCACGTTCGATGTCGTAAAGCGCGCCGATACGGTCGAGAGCCTCGCGTGCGATCTCGGATTTATTCGAGGTCCAGATATCATGGAAGTCGCGTCGCCAGTGTGCCCAGCAGGCCGCCTCACGGAAGCGGGATGTCCCATCCCCTTCAGGGTCATACAGCTTGCCGTAGCCTTTGTAGCCATCAGCCTGAAGGATGCCGCTTGCCTGCCTGAGGTGATGGTGGAGGTGCTCTTCCTTCCAGTCGGGGGCGAAGTAATAGACCGCACCCGGTGGAGCCGCGCCCGCCCATGGGCGTTGATCGCGGACGTACGCCCAGATCCTGCCCTTCTTCACCCCTTTGCCCAACCCCTTGTCCCGCAGAGAACGGTCGAGCACGCGGATCGGGGTGTCGTCGGCATGGAGGAGGTCACTGCCCATGATCGCGGTCTCGATCCGCTCGATCAGCGGCTGGAGCACCCGCATGGCACGACCGCACCAATCAACCAGCGTGCTGTCGGGGATGTCGGCGCCCATGCGGGCGAAGATCTCGTTCAGGCGATAGAGGGGCAGATGGTCGTCGAACTTCGAGACCAGAATGTAAGCCAGAAGCCCGGCTCCTGCCATGCTGCCCGGTATCGGGCGGCTTGGCGCCGGCAACTGCACCATCTTCTCGCAGCAACGGCAGGACTTCTTCAACCGAGCGACCTCGATGACCTTCGTCTGGGCAGCGATCATGTCGAGGATTTCGCTGGTGTCCTCGCCGACAAGGCGCAGCTCTCCCCCGCAATCGGGGCAGACTCTGCCGGGATCGATTTCCCTGCGCTCGCGCACTGCCTTTTCTGATACGCGTGGACGCCTGCGGATCACCTTCTCCCTGGAAGAATCCGTGGACGCCTCCGGGACGATCTCATCGTCCTCGTCAATTGGTTTGGTGCTGTTCTCCGACACTGCGATCAACAGATCCTCCAGCGCCAGTTCCAACTGCTGGATTTCGCGCTCGATCTTCTCGGAGGATTTGCCGAAGGCCTGTTTCCTTAGCCTGGCGATGCGCAGCCGCAGGTCCTGGATCAATTGGTCGTGCGCCCGCAACGTCGCCGACATCTTCGCATTTTCCGCCTGCAAGGCAGCGATCATCGCCTTCAGGAAGGCGGGATCATCGGGAAGATTTTGGGTCGCGTTCGACATGAGCCTTCAGAATTTTGTAATACAGGCAGAAGCCCTGCCCATCAAAATAAAGGAGCTTCAAACGATCACCACGTCTGCCTCGAAAGGCGAAGACCGCGCCCCCGGTCGGCTTCTGGCGCAACACGTCCTGCGCCAGCGCAGCCAGGCCCTCTATTCCTTTGCGCATGTCCGTAACCCCGCAGCCAGGTACACTCGCACGCCCGTCCCTGGTCCGATCATGCCGCTTCCACCGCCCGAATAAGCCGCGTCAGGACACTGGCGTTCACGCCGCTGTCGAAGCAAAGGCTGCGACCGCGGGGCAATCGTGACTCGATCATCCCAGATCGGTCCTGTTGATCGCCATATTGCTCGGTCTGCACGGCACTCATGTCGACGGGAATAAACACCGCATTGGCGGATGGCGACAACAATCCCTTCTTCTTCAGCTCGCTGCGCCAGGTGTAAATCTGCTGCCGCGTCACGAGGTGCCGATGAGCTACCTCCGTCACCGTGGCTCCAGAAACCCCAACCGACATGACGATCTCGCGCTTTTATTCGTCGCGCCATCGACGCCGCCGTTCCTGCCCAAGAATCTCCACGCGCATTGTAACCCTCGCCTAAGACACGACGTCGTTAAACACGTGTCTTAGGCCATCAGGGCCCAATCCGGCAAGCGGTCACAATCGGGCGGTTACGATGCAGAGCAGAGCGTTTGGCGCTGGATATGCCTGCCACGCGTGGTGAAGAGCGGCGGCTGCCGAAATCGGAGAGGAGCGGCTCCTTTTCCTCTCCAGCCAAGGTGAGCGCGTCACTGCCGAACGGTGTGAATCTGATGTTGGAATGCGGTGATCTGGACGCGTTGGCAGCAATAATCGGAGCATTGGGTCATGTTCAGACTGGGCGCTGCCCCTCAGGTCTACCTGCATCGCGTACCGATCGACCTTCGGGCTGGCATCAACAGCCTTGCTGTACTGGTTCAGGAGACGATCGCACTGATCATCTTGGAGCCGGTCACGGTTCGCTCGGCTGCCCTTTACAGACGCGCCTTCAATTTGGAGAGCGCCTTCTCTATGGTAATCGCAGCTTGCGGTCGAGCTCGACCTTGTCGCGGACGTAAATCGCCTCCTGCCGGTAGGGCGACAGGTCATCGGCATATTTGGAGACGGCAATCTGGGCGAGAAGCGCTTCCGTCGGAATGCCGCCCTCGGTGATGTTTGCCCGGGGCTGGCGCCTGGATGACCCGTCCTCGTTTTTTAATGGCATACTTCGGGCGACGGGTGACGATGACGCGGAACCTCGCCGGCATGACATCCAGCCGCTCCGACACGTCCTCACCGATCAGCACCTTCTGTTTGCCGGCATGCTCTGGCAGAGCCCTCCGGCTCTATGACCACGTCGATCCGCTCCAGTTGCGATGCGAAGCCCTTGCCTGGCTGCGACGGACGTTTGCCATCCGGACGCTCGCGGCCCTTGTTGACCCGTGCCCTGATCGCCGTGATGCCGGTTTCGATTTCATCGAAGACAAAGGCTTGCTGCTCGTCGCCGGTGCTTGGGCGCCGAGCTTTTCCGACCGCCGGCCGAAGCGGGCGCGATCGAAGGGCCTCAGGATCTGCGTCAGCTGCTCGACGCGCTCATCGGCATCAGCGTTGCGCGCCTTGAGATCAGCGATATCGCTCTCAAGGGCATCGGCGCGCGCCGCCCTTTCGGCCATGGCAAGCTCCATGGCTTTCAAATTTTTACGTCATCTGGGAGTTTGAGATCGGCCCGGCCAGAGCACGTTTTGCTTCGGCTTTTCTGCCCTTCAGGTTGCTGATGCACTTCGCCGCAGGGCTTTACCCAACAATCTCCCGCGGCTTCACCGGCACGACCCGAACCCGCTTCCAATCCATTCCATCGATGAGCGCCAGAAGCTGGGCATGGTTGAGCTTACTCTATCCGCCGTTTGGCCCGGAAGACGTAAGGCGCCGTTGAACGGACTATTGCCGGCATTCCCGCAGCAGTGACAGCAAGCTGTCCGAGCCTTGCGGAAGTCGACAGGATGGCTGGCCAGGAAAGCCATCAAGACAGTGGTTAAGGCTCTCGACCGATGAAGCAGTCGCCTCGGCAACTTGAAATGACGGCTGAGCGGGGACGCAAAGAGCAATGGCCGTCTTCGCCTCGTGTCTGGTGTCCTGTGTAAGCGGACTGCACAGTTGTGAAAGGCTTCTGAGTTTGTAAAGCCTTCCTTCACCTTTTCCAAATGAACGTTCATCCCCGGTTCAAATTTAATTAAACCTCTGTTCAGGACACTGTAGCTTCATCGGAGCGTCAAAATACATCAAGAAACGTTAATGGCTCTTTGAGGCAGAAGCGCGTAGTATTCTCGGGACAGCAACTGTAGAGAGCGGTGTGTTAAGCGTGCGCTCTCGGGTTGGTAAAACGGGCCTTCGGCTCCATCGACAAATTTTTCGCGTTAACGTGATCAAATTGGCGCCGATTTGCAGGCGACTTCGATCGCTCGGCTTCCAACAGCCAGCACGCCAACAGCTTCAAAGGATCGGCAAGCAATATCAACGGTTGGACCTCCATGAGCTCGCCGCTTTGGGAGGGGTCACCGTCACTGCTTCCGTCCAACCAGGCCCAAAACGGCCGGATAACAAAATTCATGAGAGTATAACTCTCCCGGAAATGTCAACAATTTTGTAGACATCGTGAAGCATTCACAGGTGAGATACGACGGCATACAGGCAGGGACTTGGACACACCTGATCGAATTAACTGCGGCTCATAACATGACTCTAACAGAAGATGTTTCCACCAAAGTCACTACGCTGACCTTTGACGCACTTCCTCAGCAGGTTCGCGACAAAGCCAAGCTTCTTGTTTTGGATCTGGTTGGCTGCATGATTGCGGGGAGCAGAACGCGCGGCGCGGTGCAGTTGATGCCCCACCTAACCTCTACCGACTCGGGTGGTAATTGCAGAGTGTTCGGCACGTCGCTGAAGTTCCATCCCGGCAACGCAGCCCACGCTAACGCCAATAACGCCAGCATGCTCACCCTTGATGACTCCTATGTCCTTTTTGGTCACCCAGGCTCTTCTGTGATTCCGGCGGCTCTTGCAGTTGCCGAAGAGATCGACGCCTCAGGCAAGGATCTGATCACGGCTATTGTTGGCGGCTACGAAATGTCACTCCGATTGGGTGCCGCCATCAGGCCCAGTGAAAATCGCGATCGCGAGGTGAAGGGTCTCGGTACTTGGCAAATATTCGGGGCCTGCACTGCGGCAGGCCTATTGCATCGGTTCGATGCTGACCAGATGGCCGACGCTTACGGGCTTGTCCCAATGCATGCTCCGCTGCCGTTCCTGCGGAAGTTCCACTCGCGGCCAATGAGCCTTCTTAAAAACAACTACGGTTGGGCAAACAAAGGCGCGATCATGGCCGTAGATCTCGTCCGTACGGGGTTCCATGGCAACCGCACCATCTTCGATGGGGACGACGGGTTTTGGATAATGGCTGGCTCGGACCGTTTTGAGCCCGAGGAAATGCTTGGCCGTTGGGGCGAGCGATATTTTACCATTGAGACAGGCTTCAGAGCGTTTGGTGTGTGCCGATGGATACATACTTCAATCGATTCGCTTCGTTCGATACTGGCCCGCGACAAGTTCGACCGTCAGGACATTGAGCGGGTTCAAGTCGAAACCGTGTCTGAATTTGTACGTGACTTCAACGGTCCGTGGCCGGAGTCAACGATCGAGGCGGCGTTTCATATCCCTTATGCACTCGCGCTCGAGCTGCATGACAAGTCTTCCTCCACCGGGCTCCGGGAGGAAGACCTTGGAGATGAGGAATTAAAGAAAACCGCAACGAAGATCAGGCTCTCTACGCTGAACCATGCCGATGACAAATTTTACTCGAAAAAGCTGCTGCCGGCTCGTGTAACCGTCATCCTTAAAAACGGTGAGACTCTATCTGCCGAGGCAGAGATTCCGACCGGAGCCCCGGGTGGTCCGGCTTTTGGTCAAGCTGAGGTCGAAGCCAAGTTTCTTACCCTGGCGACACCGCACATAGGTCAATCAAACGCAAATCATCTGATGGAAGCGCTCCTTAAGTTGGAGGCTCTCTCCGTGCGCGAAGCATTGCAATTCTGCGCGACACCCTGATGGCACCGAACATGCGCACCGCCATCACCGTCGCACGCCGACTTCGAAATTACCTCAATAATCAGGATCAGGTCATAAATGTCGACTCAAAGCACCGAGCCCAAACTCGATCAAAGGGAACCTTCAGGAAGCGCTTTTTACGCCGGTCGCGGCGTTAGCCAAACGCCAATGATTACGCACGCGAAGGGCATTTTTTTCTGGGACACAGAAGGAAAGCGCTATCTCGACGGATCTTCTGGAGCGGTCGCCGCGAATATCGGCCACGGGAACGAGCGTGTGCGTGACGCAATGATGGAGCAGGCCAGTCGATTCAGTTACGTGGTCCGCACAGCTTTCACCAGCGAGGCGACCGAAACCCTTTGCAAGATGGTAGCGGATCTTGCCGGGCTGGGTTTTGATCAAACGTTTCTTGTTTCGGGTGGCTCTGAGGCCATTGAGGCCACTTTAAAGCTCGCTCGCCAATATGCTGTCGTGACCGGCCAACCGAAACGGTCCAAGATCCTTGCGCGACTGCCAGGCTACCATGGGTCCACGATGGGTGCCGCTGCTGTCACGGGGGATCCTGACCGCGACGAGATGTTCGGACCGATGATGCGGATCATGCCAAAGGTCCCAGCACCATTGAGCTACCGCATTCCTGAAGGCTTCGATGTCGACTCCTATGCTGACTACTGCGCCAATGAACTTGAACGACAAATTCTCGCGGAGGGTGAGGACACCGTCTTGGCCTTCATCATGGAGCCGGTTGGCGGCGTTGCGACCGGCGCGCTAGTCGCTCCGGATCATTACTACAAGAAAGTGCGGGAGATCTGCGATCGGTATGGTGTGTTACTGATTTTTGATGAGGTGATGTGTGGCGCGGGTCGGACGGGCACCTTCTTGGCTGCTCATCACTGGCCAAATGCCCTGCCGGATCTTGTAGCCTGCGCGAAGGGATTGAGTGCAGGCTATACACCGCTCGGCGCCATGATTGCGCCGAACAGGATCGTCGACAAGGTGGTTGAATCAGGCGGCTTTCTGCACGGTCACACATATTCCGGCAACCCCCTTTCGTCGGCGATCGGTGTCGCGGTTCTCAGGGAATTGGTAGATCAAGACCTAATGACGAATGCAGAGCGAATGGGGAACCTCCTGCGGCATAAGCTAACCGTGTTGAAGGATCGGACTAATACAATTGGCGACGTGCGAGGATTGGGTCTGCTGAATGCCGTGGAGATCGTCGAGGACAAGGCGACGAAGGCAATTTTTCCGGCGTCCAGCCAAGCCTCTTACCGAGTTTCAGCGATCGCCCGCGATCTCGGCCTACATATTTATGGACGCCGCGCCGCGAGCGGAAAATTCGGCGAGTGGTTCATGGCAGCTCCTCCGCTCATCATAGCCGAAGACGAAATCGACCTCTTCATGGAACTGCTTACAGAGACGTTCCGCATTTTTGAGAGTGAGATCCGATGAGCGGTGCTAGCACCTATTGTCGGCTCAGACACCCTCAACAATCCGGCCTAGATATCCAGGAGAAACTTCCCGTGAATACGATGAACCGCGCGGGCGGTATTGCGCTGGACAATGATCTGCTAGGAGCAGCAACGCGATGGCGCCGGGAATTCCACTCTCATCCTGAGCTTCTCTTTGATGTCATCCGCACAGCAGCGCGTGTTGCCGATCTATTGCGTAGCTTCGGATGCGATGAGGTGGTAACCGGTATCGGCCGAAGTGGGGTGGTCGCAATAGTCCGTGGCGGAAGGGCCCCAGAGAGCCGAACTATTGGCATCCGCGCGGACATGGACGCTCTGCCGATCCCGGAGGCAACCGGCCTACCGTACGCATCGACTGTACCCGGCATGATGCATGCCTGCGGTCATGACGGACATATGGCGATCCTCTTAGGAGCGGTAAAGCACCTCGCGGAGACTCGTGCATTCTCCGGCACACTGATCGCCATCTTCCAGCCAGCGGAGGAGGGCGGCGGCGGTGCAAAGGTGATGATAGAGGACGGCCTTTTTGAGCGGTTCAGCATCGAGGACGTATATGCTCTTCACAACATGCCGGGGATGGAAGTTGGAACCTTCGCTCTGTCTGACAGTGTTATGCTGGCTGCATCCGATCGATTTAACCTTAAGATAGTCGGCAGCGGCGGCCACGCTGCGCGACCCCACGAGGCCATCGATCCCATTCCAGTGGCAAACCATATCGTGAGTGCCTTGCAGACGATAGTATCACGCGGTGTCGACCCACTCGATCCAGCAGTGCTCTCGGTCACATCCATCCATGCCGGAGATGCCTATAACGTCATTCCCTCCGAGGTGATGCTGAAGGGATCTGTCCGCACATTGTCAGACGTCAATCGCGCAAAGGTAGAAAGCCGGGTGGGAGCAATGGTCACTTCCATAGCCGAAGCCTTCGGTGCAAGTGTTGAACTCGACTATTGCCGCGGCTACCCGCCGACCGTGAACCATGCCAGCCAGGCGCGCGTCCTAGGGGATGCGGCCATGCGTGTCGGGGGAACTGCCGCCGTGCAGCGCGACATTCCTCCGATCATGGCTGCGGAAGATTTTTCGTATATGTTGCAGGCGAGACCCGGAGCCTTCATTTTCCTGGGTAACGGTGCGACAGAGCCTCTGCATCATCCAAGGTACGATTTCAACGATAGTGCACTTTCCTACGGAATTGCCCTTTGGGTCGAATTGATGAGTGGGCAGGATAATTAGTATGCATCTGGTCCGGTCAGCGGAGGCGACATTGCGACACGCAGGTACGGTATATAGCTCCGCTGGAGCCCGCAGCACTCGATTGTCCCAGGTTCTGCCCAACGCCGACAAGGCGGTCGCAGGTTAACAAGGAGAGACCTCATGCTTTTCCTGCACCAGTTCAACCGGATGCCGGGACCTTCAATTTGGTAGGACCAACCACATTACGACGCCGATGTGTTCAACGTGCCGCGCAGCCTTCGCATAGGCGTTTAGAGCGCGTCTAGTAGTCGATGAATCGATTGTGGTGTCGTGGCATGTTGATGTCCAATTCAACGTCCACTTTGATGGAGGTGGATTAATGAAAAGAGCACTTCGGTTCGGGTTCGGCGGACTGCGTGCAACTCCGATGTGCGGCAGCCGCGTCGTCGGGCTGATCGGGGAGTGCAAGGACATCCCCCTAAACGAGATGGTGGCTCCGGGATCGGCCTTCAGGGTGACCTGCTCCCCTGGAATGTCCTCGGTTTGAGGTTAGTCTGTTCTCCGAAGATGGAGACAGAGAATGAAGCGTTCCCGTTTCAGCGACGAGCAGATCATTGGCATTTTGAAGGAGCATCAGGCCGGTTTGTCAGCCGTTGAGCTGTGCCGCAAATACCGTGTCAGCGATGCGACCTCCTACAAGTGGCGCTCGGCGGCCGCAAAAGAGCGCTGGGAACATGAGCGCCGATGGCGATCCGCAGGGACCGAACCAGCGCTGTCGCTTGGATTTCGTCTCGGATGCGCTGGTCGATGGCAGGCGCTTTCGTGTCCTTTGCGTCCTCGATGACTTCAGCCGCGAGTGCCTTGCCACCGTAGTCGACAACTCGCTGTCCGGCGAGCGTGTCGGCCGTGAATTGGGCAGGATCGCGCTCGGCACGGGCTATCCCTGCATGATCGTGTCGGATAACGAAACCGAGTTGACCTCGAACGCCATCCTCAAATGGCAGCAGGACCATGTTGTCGAGTGGCATTACATCGCGCCGGGCAAGCCGACGCAGAACGGGTTCCTGGAGAGCTTCAACGGACGCTTGCGCGACGAATGCCTCAACGAGCAACTGTTCACCGGCTATCACCATGCCAGAGAAATCATCGAAGATTGGAGAAACGACTATAATCTGAACCGCCCGCACACGAGCCTCGACGGCTTGACCCTTACGAGTTTGCAACCCGGTCCCTACAGGACCCAAACCTGAACAGAGCTAACTTATAAACGCGGACAAACAGGAGAACAGGTCACTCATCATCGCCCCCGCGACCGACAGGGGATGAGGCCGACATGGAACGTCGCTCGCGCTCCGCAGACAAGAGTAAACGCATAAGTTTGCAAGACGCATTTACGACGCATCAGGAATTTGGGCTACATGAATCTGCGTCTGCCACACGTGGGCGCAGATCCTTCCTCCATCATTGCATACAATCGTATGCCAAATCGATGTGTTTCGACCTAGATGAAGGGGCTGGCAATCTGCGGAAATCCTCACCCCAACGCAGGGTCGAAGAAAATTCGTTTTTGATTCGAGCGTCGACGTAATGTAAGTCGCACCGAGATTTTGAAGAGCACCCATAGCACCAAGACTGTCCGCTAACGACATAATAACACCGCCGTGCACCGCTCCAGCAGAATTGATATGATGGCCCTCAATGTCGATGTGCGCGATGATTCGTTCCTTTGTCACCTTGTCAAGTACTATGCCGAGGTTCTTCTGAAATCCTTGTGTTGGCATACGCCTGATGTCCTCTTCGCTCCAGCAGCCTGGCACGGTTCGAATCGGCACGAAAGTGGTATTCTGTGTCATACGATTCCTTCATCTAGTGGGATAAGCGGCGTTTGGTGTCGTGTAAGTCCGTGCAGCCTTGGTGTCGAAGAACCCGTCCACAGGAGCCGTTAAAGGCGCTGCCGTAATCGTCCAGTTTTCTATGCTTTGGTACTTCGGCGCAGCTCAAACACTGGCCTGCTCTCCCCGCTTGAGGCGGAGCATTTGCCGGGCTTCGGCGGGGGTAGCAATGTCCAGGGATAAAAGGGTGAGGATGTCCCGTATCCGCGCCACCTGCTCGGCGTTCGAATGGGCAAGTCTTCCTTTATCGAGGTAAAGGTTATCCTCCATGCCTACACGCACATTGGAGCCCATAGTCGCTCCCATTGTGCAGAGCCGGAACTGGTGTTTGCCAGGCGCGAGAACCGACCAATGGTAGTCAGTACCGAAGAGACGATCGGCAACGTTGCGCATGTGGGTCATATTGTCGGCATCAAGGCCTATTCCCCCACTGAACCCAAAAACCGTCTGAATGATGAAGGGTGGCTTCAGCAAGCCGATATCCGCGAAATAGGCGACGTTATATAGATGTCCTACATCATAGCACTCGCACTCGAACCGAGTACCAACGGCTCCGACTTCGTTTATCGTTCGAGTAATGATTTCCTCGGTGTTTGGATAAATGCGCGCGGGTGCTGCGAGGAACAGTTCTCGCTCCCATGCATGCTTCCAATGATCAAATTTCGCTGCGATCCCTTGTCTTCCATAAGGAGAGAGCGAGCCCATATTGAGCGAGGCTAGCTCCGGTCTAAATCGGATAGCGGCCGCTATTCTCTCTTCCACGGTCGTGTTCGGACCACCACTCGTCGTGATGTTGATAATGGCATCCGATACGCGACGAATCTTCTCAATGGCAGGCGCATATACGTCCGGATCTGGCGTTGGGCGACCGTCAATTGGGTTTCGGGCATGGAAATGAACGATTGCGGCTCCCGCATTCGCCGCCTCGATAGCGTGATCGGCGATCTGTTCGGGAGTGATCGGCAGATATGGAGACATTGTAGGTGTGTGAGCCGCACCAGTCACAGCGCAGGTGATTACGACTTTTCGCTCATTGGACATGAGATACTCCGCTAAGAGGCTCGAATTTGAAGCTTTGGTCAGTTTACCCGGGGGCTAGCTGGGCACGCGAGCACCAAGAGTTATTCTCAGTGCCCAAACCTTATGGTTTCTGACCTATACGGAGTGGTCTCAAATGTGCGGCGACAATCAAGGGGTCTTCCGCATATTTGGTGCAGGTCCTTGTTCCACTCTCCCTCGCGGAGTGCTTTGGCGAGCCAGGCGGCTGCCAGAAGCCTGCTTCGCAGCAATTGATGACCCGCCCGCTCATACATCTGCCCCTTGATCGTTTTGAGGCGGTTGATCCGACCCTCAACGGGGCTCGTGCGCCAGGCCAGTCATCGATGCCGACCACGCGCGGGCCTCCGGCGGCTCGACCTCGGCTACGCGGATCATCCGCAGCAGCGTGTCGCCGCTGACCGGCATGGCCAGTTTGTGCGACAGGCGCGAGCCGGGCGCGGCCGCCGACAGTGAAGCCGATCGCCAGTTGGCTTTCGCAGAGGCGGGATGTGCGTCTCGCTTTCGGGGCACCGTTTCCGGCAGCCGCTCGGTGGAGATCCGCCCGCGGCATTTGCGGATCGGCGAACGGAACCGCCTGGCGTGCAGTCGGATCTCGACAACCCGTCCCTGCCACGGCAGATCGGCCAACCGTCGTACGTAGTGGCTGTGGATGCGGCGCGTCTGGCGACCGCAACACGGGCAGCACGATGCCTCCGCCTTCGGCCGGGCGACGAGCACTACCCTATCGGTCTGGGGAAGAATCTGGACAATTGAAAGTTCAGGGGAAATCAGCGAGCGGAAGGCATGGAGCACGGCAAATCACGGGCGTCGACTGCGATTCCGACCTTATGACCTTATTCGCACGATCCGTGAATCCCGCCTGCTGCACCAAAATATACGGAAGAACCCAATCAAGGTGAGACGCGCATTGCCTCGTCGAAAACGCTCCCTGATTGTTGGTCGTTGCCTCACCTGATTTGCTTCCTGCATTTCTGGTGCGAGCAAATCAGATGAGGCAGATCAACATGGCAACGAGGAGGGGAACTGATCGGAGCGCTGGCGACGCGTTATGTCAAGAGTGATCGGGGTGAAGAGTCACGGATATTCGATGAATTTGTTGCCAGCCATCAGCGGCTGCCATGCGGCTATTGCGCGAAGCTGCCAATCGCCGTCGAAGTGCAAGGCGGCCGCGGATCTATGACGAGGCGGCGCAGCAAGCGCTGGTGACCATCTGGGAAGCGTCCGATCGCGTTTGCGGCAAAGGGTTGAAGCCTTTGACCCCGGTTCTGGTTGACTCGATGGAGCGCCCATCGGCATCTCTGCCTTTCGCCCGAGGTCCGCTCGCTGTCTTACAGAGAGCGAGGGGAGCTTCATGCAGACTCTAGTTTTGACGGTCAGTGGTTGGAGAGAATGCTCGCGGGCGGTTATCGAGTTCACGCGGTGCCGACCCTATCGCAAGAGAAATCAGGCATTTGTCGAGCAAAAGAGCGGCGCCGTTGTCCGTCGCAGCGTGGGCTATCGACGGTTTGAAGGCGTTGAAGCCGCCGCGGTTCTGGCTGATCATTATCGGTCGGTTTGGCTTGCCAAGCTCTCGCTTTCATTCCTTATTTTAGACGTGCTATCCACGCACACCTTTGGGCGTGGCCCCGAAATGACGCTTAAAGGCAGTGCAAAAGTTGGAAGTATGACAATACCCCACCTCGAAGGCCACCCGTTTGAGAGGGATTGCGCCGCTCTCGAGCATGATCATTGCACGCTTCATCCTACGCTCATTAATGTATTGGCCGTAACTCATGCCCGTTTCCGCTCGGATTTCATCCGACAAGTCTTCGGCGAGCACACCGAAGGTAGCAGCGACGTCCGACAAGGAAGGAGGATTCTTAAGGTTTGCATCTACCATGGACTTCACCTGCTCGACGCGATCAACTTTAAGATCAGGGCGGGAAAGGAACCCGCTATCAGATAAAAGCGAGCTTACACTAAGACAAAGGAGTTCCTGGGACTTGATGGCAATGTAACTTTTGGAAAGCAGTGGATGAATACTCGGGCTAAGAAGTTGCTCGGTCGCAGACATCACCGAGTAGGGAAGCGGACGAGAATACCAAAATGAATCCGAACTTTCGGCTTGTTCCGAAAACCTAGGAAAACATTTCGGGTAAAATCCCAGCAGCGAACTCAGTCTGTTTGGCCAGATGCCGACTGAAAGCGACAACTCATTGGCACCGCTGTCCCAAGCACTACGTTTTATGAGGCCTCGGGGCTGATAATAGACCGCGAGCGTTGGCGTGGACAATTCATGGCTGCGCGAGGAGCCCAGCTCGATCCTCCGTGATCCAGATAAATGGAGGAGAAATACCAGCCGCCCAAGGCCAGTCTCGTCGTCGAAAAATCCATCCTTGGCCTGCAATTTGCGTATCGTTAGGCTAAGGTTTTGATAGTCGAAATAGCCGTCCACGTGGCCGGAGGCGCTCTCTGTAGGAGGCAATAGCCGATAGACACCTGCTGTATCGTCTGTCCGATGGATTTGAAAACGGCTTCCCTCATTCAGCCGCCGAACAAAGTCGTCAGTCCCGATCATGCTCGATCCACATGAGCGGGCCGTCGGCGTTGGTCAGGGAGCGATACTGAGGGTGCAAACCCCAAATCATCACGTTCCACCTCACTTTTTTTGATAGTTTAACATAATTCCGTACACTACCGCTTGTTCAAATGTCAACTACGGTGAAGTTGCAGACGACTTATAGAGTGGCGCGAGACTACCGGAGCTTTGTGCATGAGCGATGATCTCATCTCCAGAGAAAGCCTTTTGATCTGGAGAAGAACCCTTGGCCAAGTGTGTACAAGGACTTGGTTACTATGGGACTATCTCAAGTCCGAAAAAAGGATATTGAAGTCAATCAGTTGCAATTTCGCGGATTTGCATAAAGCTTTCTATGGAAAGCGGCCATGGGTGGACTGAGTGCTCCCTGAGCCAATATGAGCGAGGGGTGTTAGTAAGCGAAGTGACGGATAGGGGGTGGTCGACTTCGCTTCAGTCTTCGATGAACGCGCGCTGTCTGGTCGAGCGATTGCGGCCTATGATTATCGACCTTGTTCAAGCCAGCGTCCCTGCGACGGTACTCAGTGGAAGCGGTCCAGTTACTGGTTAGCCTCGATCACATACGTTCGCTCATGCCGCCCAGCGCGTGCCCCTAGCGAAAGTCCGTCATCTCAATCCAACTCCGATGCAGTACGACGTTCAGTTGCGAGCGAGAGCAACCTTGCACGCTTCATGCCCCGGCGCTTCACCACGACCACCAAGCGCTTGCGGGCGGAAAAAACGTGCGGTTCGCGTCAGGATGATATAGCCGCATCAAAGGTGCCGATCTGACAGGTGTTGCACCTCCTGAGTCTGATCCCAACCTGACCTTCGCGGCCTCAATAGCGGACGTTGGTGGCAGTGGAGCTTCTTCCTCGCGACGAATGCGGCGAAGTCCGACGGGACGAGAGGTGACGAGACGGTGAGGAGAAGAAGGCGCCAAATGAGCCAAGGCGTCATCCGACGCTGACGAGACATCCCGGGCGCCCCTACTGTCGAATCCCTCGACTCCTGAAACGGTCAACTGGTTGATGGGGAATCCACGAAGCGAGACTGCTTTGGCGTGTTTCACCGGGATTGGATCCATTGCTGTGTAGAATGCAGTATTTCCCGGAAAATTTACATTCTCGGGACTGTCCCCGTAAGGACCATTCTTTGTTGAGTGAAAAAACCGCTTGCCGGAGACGACGGCGAATCGCAATTTAGCCTCTCTGCGCGGAGGACGTCTCCACTGCTCTGCGATAGGCCGGTGCACAGGGGGAGCTGCGCCTTCGGCATGGTGCTCGTGTCGACATGACCCGGACGGTCTTAGAAGGTCGTGATCGAGGCGACAGATGATAACTACATGGCGGGGTCTCGCCTGGTGTCGCTGTTTGTGCGCAGACTGAAGGTTGCCAATCCGCTGCAGGTCAAGGCGATCGTACAGGCGCATGTGAACACGCAAAGGTCGATACAAACACGCTGGTGAATTTGTATATCGCGGACTGTCTCCGGAGATGATGGTCCCGGTCTGGTATATGATAATCAAAGGGACAGACTATCTCTGGACTCGCGGCAGTCGCCTACAAAGTGAAATCGATGGAGTCGCAGGCAGGAAAACCGCAGACGGAAGGCAATACGCCTGCCTGGCCGGCATACTACCGGCCGGAAGCTGTGAGACCAAAACATGCAACTCGCGGAACATGTCCAGAAGAGAATAACGAACCTTCATCGAGGCTTCGCATCGGCGCCGGCCAGATCAAAAGCGCGCGGCCGCCCCAACCCGACAGGGCTCCGAACAAGGAGGCCGCCGGAGCTTTCAGCCGATGCACCGCGCTTCACCACGAGTTCGCCCGTGCAGAAGAATAGAACACCGGCAGCGCGCCGACACGAGGGGTTTTGGTCGCGAATTCGAGCGAATGGCCATCAGGCGGACGATGCAGGTGTGAATGATGATCTGCGGAAGGCCGCGAGGCGCGAATTCGAGGCGGACGGCCTGAGCTTCGAATGATCCCGCTCATAATGAATCGCGTCGGGGCATAATTTGCATGTATTTATGCCCGGCTTCTTGTCGAGTACCGTTAAATCGAGTTGAGGAAGACTATTCGATCAATTCCCGCCGCGCGGCTTAACGATCGCCAGCTGGATCTGCAAAGAATTAAAATAAGAGTGGGAAATGTAATGAAGGGTGAAAATGTCACAGTTCGCGGAGTCGCGAAGCTCTACGGAGCGGTCACGGCGGTAGAGGATGTATCTATTGATGTGAGGCCGGGAGAGTTTCTCTCGCTCTTGGGCGCCTCGGGTTCCGGCAAAACGACCCTGTTGATGATGATCGCGGGCTTTGAGCTTCCGTCTGCGGGTCTCATCGAGATCGGTGCGAACGATGTCACGCATGTTGCCCCTCACAAGCGCAATGTCGGGATGGTCTTTCAGAAATATGCCCTATTCCCCCATATGTCGGTGCACGACAACGTGGCGTTCCCCTTGCGTATGCGAAAAGTGGATCGCGCAGAAATCCAGCGGCGGGTGAGCGAGGCGCTCATCATGGTCCAACTCGACGCCTATGGCAGTCGAATGCCCTCCCAGTTGTCGGGAGGGCAGCAGCAGCGGGTTGCCCTCGCGCGGGCCCTGGTCTTCGAGCCCCCCGTGCTTCTGATGGACGAGCCCCTCGGCGCACTCGATAAGAAACTGCGCGAACAGTTGCAGATCGAGATCAAGGCGCTTCAGCAGCGTCTTGGCGTTACCGTTATCTATGTGACCCACGATCAGGAGGAGGCGCTGACCATGTCGGACCGCATCGCGGTGATGGGCAACGGCCGGATTGCCCAGATCGGTAGCCCCTCTAGCCTTTATAGCGAGCCGGCCTCTCCGTTCGTCGCGGAATTCATCGGCAAGATGAACTTCCTGCCGGTGGAATACCTCGGACCCTCCCAGTCCGGTCCACGGATTAGGGTCTCCGACGCCTCGACTCTCAGCGTGACGCGCTCGCTCAATGGACACGCCCCGGAGCTTTCTCCGGGACTGTCGCTGCAGGCTGCCATCCGGCCGGAGAACATTTCCCTCACCGCACGGGGCTTCGGAGGCCAAGACGCAATCGCCGGCACGGTGGACACCTCAATTTATCTCGGCACACACCAGATTCTTCTAGTCAACATCGATGGTCGCAGCGGCCCGCCGCTCCATGTCCAGACCCCCGTAAGCCAAGCCCTGTCGACATTCGCACGCGGCGATGCGGTCGACATCGTGTTCCAAACCAATGCCATTCATCTTTTTTCCGGCAAGGGCGACAGCCAATGACTAGCCTTGAGATAGGACGAGCGAATCCGACCACGGCAACGCGCTTCACACGTCTGTTCCTGGTCACTGGAGCCAGTGGCAGATACCCCCCGATCCTGGCGGCGATGCTGATCCTGCCTCTCCTTCTGCTCTTGTTCTTTAGCTTTCTATACCCGGTTGGCCGTATGCTGGTCGGTAGCTTGTTCGACCCAGGCTTCACCGTCGACAACTATGTTCGGATCTTCATCGAGCCGCTCTACTTGAAGGTTTTGCTGCGCACGCTCTGGATCGCATTTGCGACGACGGTCGGTGCCTTCGTTCTTGGATATCCGGTTGCCTACGCCATGGCGCGGGCGGGTGGCAAGATCACCCTCTGGATTGCAGTCTGCGTCCTGGTCCCGTTATGGACCTCGGTTCTTGTGCGCTCCTATGCCTGGATCATCCTGTTGCAGCGCAGGGGCGTCCTCAACGACATCCTCATTGGTACCGGCGTCCTCAATCACCCGCTTAAGCTCATCTATACCGAAGGCGCTGTATTGCTCGCCATGACACATGTGCTGATGCCCATCATGATCCTGCCCATCTACAGCTCACTACGCACCATTCCGAAGGAACTGCCCCAGGCCGCTGCGAATCTTGGCGCCGGGGTGTTCACAACGTTTCTGAAAGTCACCTTGCCGCTCAGTCTGCCTGGTGTTTTCGCAGGCACATTGATGACCTTCATCCTGGCGCTCGGTTTCTACGTCACGCCAGCCCTCGTGGGCGGGCCCCAAACGCTAATGATGGCGACGTTGATCGGACAGCAGACGATGGTTCTGCTCAACTGGCCGTTCGCGGGCGCGCTGGCGATGCTTCTTCTTACGGTTACATTAGTCCTCACTTTCATGTTCCGCAGGTTCCTGGCCAGCTCTGGAGGATTCGGCAATGTCTGAGACCATCGCTTTAAGCCAAGCACGCCCGTTTCGTCCTCTCGCGCTCGGGAAGATCGCCGCCGGCCTCTTTGTTGCGCTCATCCTGTTCTTCCTGATCCTGCCCACGCTGATCGTCATACCAATCTCGTTCGGCAGTGCTCCCTATATCGAGTTTCCGCCCTCGGGGCTGACCCTGCACTGGTACGTCGAGTATTTCAGTGACCCTGACTGGATCGCTGCGACGCTTTTCAGCCTGCGCATCGCCTTCTTCACCACGATTTCTGCCACGATCATTGGGACACTTGCCGCTGTCGCCCTGGTACGTGGCGGTCTGCCAGGAAAATCATTTATTCTTGGTTTGGCGCTCAGCCCCCTGATCGTTCCTCACATTATCATCGCGATCGCGCTATATCTGTTCTTCGCGCCGCTTGGGCTGACGGGAAATTTCTTCGGCTTTCTCTTGGCTCACACCATGCTGACCGTTCCCTATGTGGTCGTTGCCGTCTCGGCGTCGCTTCAGCGCTTCGACCCCATTCTCGAAATGGCGGCTCTCAGTTGCGGGGCCGGACGCGGCCGCACCTTCTTTGAAATCGTCCTGCCGCAAATCACCCCCGGCGTGATCACTGGCGCAGTCTTCGCTTTCATCTCTTCGTTCGATGAAGCTACTGTCGCCTTCTTCATCTCTGGGATTGGAGGCAAGACGATCACCAAAAAGCTGTTCGAGGACATCGACTTCAATCTTACCCCGGTGATCGCAGTCGTCTCCACAATTATCGTTGCCATCACAATCCTGCTGATGGGGACGATACGTCTATCCGAGAACAGGGCGAATTCCTGATCCCCCGTCGCCACTGAGCCGGCGCCGGGCCGCAGCTGAGGCTGTTAGTTCAAGGATCGGCTGGAGAATATACGGATCATCATGCTTGATTGTCGGCCGAATTTCTCCGGCGCGTGGAGCGCACCGAATAAGAAAAGCGGCCTCCCTCATAACTGACTGAAAATGCCAGAAACTTCTCGAACTATAAAATTGAGTGCGTCAGTCGCTGAAGTGACGCGCGCTTGCATGATTTGCAACTCATCTCTCGTCAAAGATTAGGAAAGCCCCTGAGGAGGAAATGACAATGAAAACTAAACTCGTGATTGGCCTTTATGCGCTCGCGGCATTGTCGCTCGCATCGTCTGCAG
Source organism: Sinorhizobium terangae (assembly GCF_029714365.1). Lineage (NCBI taxonomy): Bacteria > Pseudomonadati > Pseudomonadota > Alphaproteobacteria > Hyphomicrobiales > Rhizobiaceae > Sinorhizobium > Sinorhizobium terangae. The sequence continues at coordinate 323,330 of NZ_CP121661.1, read as the reverse complement.
CCCCCGCGAGGGCTCAGGATCGCCAAGTCGTCGTATCCGGCTCTGGCGGCTCCTATGAAAAGGCTATGCGCGAATATTGGTTCGACCCCTTCGAAAAAGCCACAGGCATCAAGGTTGTCTCGGTCCCGACCGGTAGCACCGAGGAGGGTCGCGCCAAGGTGGAGGCCATGATCAAATCCGGCAACGTTACGTGGGACATCTTTGGCGAAGGTGAAATCGAAGCCGAGGCACCGGATCATTTGACGAGGGCAGACGACATTTCAGACTTCTGCATGCAATTCAAAGATCGCTCAGACCTAGTGCCCGGCTCATGCAGGGCATCAAGTATCTCGCTTCTCCGCGGCGCCACATTGATTGTCTACAACAAGGAGCGATTTCCCAATGGCGGGCCGAGCACCTGGAAGGAGTTCTGGGATGCCAAGAATTTTCCCGGTGTTCGCTCTTTTTCCGCAAGCGCGTCAGCTCGCACGCAGTTAACGGCGGCTCTTCTGGCCGATGGGGTGCCCACAGACAAGCTCTATCCGATGGACGTGGACCGCGCCTTCAAGAAGCTCGACGAGTTGCGCCCCGATGTCGGCCTATGGTGGACGAACGGCGATCAGCAGGTTCAAGGTTTCCGCAATGGTGAATATGACGCCGGAGTCATGTATATGACCCGCGTTATGGCGCTGAAAAATGAAGGACAACCCATCGCTTGGTCCTATAACGGTGCGATTATGTTGGGCGATCGGTACGCCGTTGTGAAAGGTGCGCCCCACAAAGCGGAAGCGCTTGAACTGCTCAAGTTCTACCTTGATTCACCCGAAATCCAGGGCAAGATTTGCGAGGCGCTGTCCTGCGTGCCGCCAAGCAAGGATGCGGTCAAGTACATGACTGAGCAGGCGCGCGCCACCATGCCCTCGGACGAGGAGATCAGTTCCAAAATGGTGGTCCCGGACCCCAAGTGGATCAACGACAACCAGCAAATGCTGATCGACCGCTGGAACAGCTGGATTCAGAAGTAGCCTCCCGCAGGCGCGGGGCCGCCGAGTGGTCTCGGCAGCCCAAACTCCCGGCGCAACTCGATTTCGACTATAAGAAATTGATGTGCTCGGGTCGCGGCCCTCCTAGTCTAAGCCGAGTGCTCGACGTCGGCGTGAAGTGAAAGGTGGAGCGCTGATGACGCTCGACCCGGTGTGCGTGGCGAGATCTGGTGCTACAGCGACCGCTTTTCGTATCGGCCCGGCGAAAAGGTACGCCTGCAAGTGAGTTCGACGGCGCCCGTCTTTGCGATCGAGATCGTGCGCGATGGCGCAATCGAGGCGACGGTGTTCCAACGCAGCGGCATCGCTGCGCGCTGGCAGGACACGCCGGAGCACTGCTCGGTAGAGGGCTGCGGTTGGGATACAACCTTTGAATTCCCCATCGGCGACGATTGGGCGTCGGGGGGCTATCGCATCACGTTGACCGCGAAAGGCCGGGACGAGAGGCCGATCCGCTGCCATCATTTTCTGATCGTATTGCCGAATAGGGGCCGCAAACCCGGACGCATCCTGCAGGTGGCGGCGACCGGAACCTGGCTCGCCTACAACACCTGGGGCGGCTCCAGCCACTACGAAGGTATCATCGGGCCGAACCGAGACCAGTCTGCGCGGCTCGTGTCGACGCAGCGGCCTTGGGGCCGGGGCTTCATCGTGCTGCCGCCCGAAGCGCCACGCGCGACGATCGAGGTGGCGATGCCGCCCATGACCTCGCCGCGTGCTCCACACCTGGAATGGGCCTACGCCACCGGTCATTCGAAGAAATACGCCTCGGCCGGCTGGGCGACCTATGATGGCCATTTCTTCCGCTTCGCCGAGCGCGCCGGCTACGGCATCGATCTCGCCAGCCAGCACGAGTTGCACTTCTCGCCGGAGATCCTGCTCGACTATGATTGCGTCGTGTTCACCGGCCATGATGAGTACTGGACCTGGGAATGCGTGATGCGGTGGACGCCTATGTCGACCAGGGCGGCCATGTAGCGCGGTTCGCCGGCAACTTCGCCAGTCAGGTCAGGCTTGAGGACGAGGGCCGCTACCAGGTCAGTTACTGGGGGTGCCCCGAGGACGACCCGGTTCTCAGAAGTGACGATGTGCGTCGCGCCGCCCTTGAATGGGAAACGCCGGAAGTTGCCCGCCCCGGCAGCCAGACCTTTGGCCTCAACGCGAGCGACGGCGTCTATGCCGGCTGGCGCGGCTTTGCACCTCGCGGGGTGCGCGGCTTTCCGATCTATCGTCCGGAGCACTGGGCCTTCGCCAAGACCGGGCTTTTTTATGGCGACGTGCTCGGCGACGAAAGCCATATCTTTGGCTACGAGGTGGATGGGCTGGATTACGAGCTCCGCAACGGCCTGCCCTACCCTTCGCCGACGAGTGGCGCACCGGATGGGCTCGAAATCCTGGCTGTCGGCATGGCCACTAACATCGAGGAAAACGCCGATCTCGCATCCGGAGACTACGTCTGGTACGGGGACGCGAGCATGCCCAATAAGTATGGGAACGGCATGATCGTCAACTTCAAGCGCGGCAAGGGCGAGGTATTCCATGCCGGCACTTGCGAGTGGGTGGCAGGCTTCTGAGGCGCGATCCCATGGTCGAAATCGTCACCCGCAATGTGCTTAACGGCTACCTCGGCCGCAGGTAGAGTCCCGCGCGACTGTTCCAAACTGAAACACGGACGAGGCACAGCGTGCACTCTCCGTACTAAGTCAATCGAAATGTAAAGCGGGAGGAACTCATTTTGTTCGAGCGACCACTCGACTTCGCGACGGAGTTCTCGGCATCTTTGCCGTCAAACGTGGTCACCAATGGACGTCCAGATGGCAAAAACTGCAGAGGTCCGCGATCTGGGCACGGATAGTCAAACCAACAACCAGCCGAGAATCTTCGACAGTAAATTGTCCGGTGACCGGCGCGCCTGTATCGCAACAATCATCGCCCCCTGAGGAAATGTGATGGAGGAGAGCATCGGAAACATCTTCAAGAGAGCACTCGCCGCCGTCGCGCTTACAGCAAGTTTGACGTTCACGGCATCGGCACAGGATCAGCAAGAGCTTGTCATCGTCACCAGCGGTGGGACCTCTGAGAAAGCACTAAAGGAGAATATCTTCGACCCATTCGAAAAGGTCAGCGGCGTTGAAATCCGCTCGGTCAGCACGAGCGATTCTTTGGCGAGTGTCAAAGCGACGAGCGGGCAAAATCGGTGGAATGGGACATCATTTCCCCCCCAAGCTGAGGACATCAACCAAGCCAACAGCGGCTATTTGACATTTTCGGCAGGAACTGTGAAAAGGTCCCGAATGTCGCTAACGAAGGCGTCGATGGCTCCTGCATAGCGGGTGGGCTCGGTATTTCGCGCACCATCGGCGCTGGAACGCTCGTCTATGACACCTTGGCTTTTCCGAACGGCGGCCCAAAGTTTTGGGCGGATTTCTGGGACGTGAAACGCTTCCCTGGTCCGCGCACGCTTCCAGCGGAGGTACCGGAATGGGTGCTGACCTTTGCTTTGCTGGCAGATGGCGTGCCGGCGGAAAAGCTTTTCGCCCTGGACCTTGGTCGGGCCTTCAAAAGCTCGATCAAATCAAGCCCTATATAACGGTCTGCTGGAAGTCGGGCGACCAGAGCCAGCATATTTTCCGCTCGAGGGAGGCCGTCATGGGAATGCTTTGGTCCGGTCGGGCGTTGGCGCTGCGCAAAGAAGGGCTAAAGCTTGAACTCGTGCTCAATGGCGCTGTGCGAGATATCTCGCCTTGGGCGATGCTGAAGGATGCGCCACATAAGGAGGCAGCGTTAGAGTTTCTCAATTTCTTCATGACCCGACCCGCGGCGCATCTCGCTTTTGTGAAGGCAATCAACTACGAAACGTCAAACAAGGACGCTGTGTCGCTGATGCCGGAAGCCGAACGTCGCAACCTGCCGACTGCGCCGGAGAACTGGTCGAACACGTTTTCGTTCGACAGAGACTGGCTCGAACAAAATCGCGAAAGGCTATATGAGCGCTGGTATACTTGGACGCTGAATTAGGCAACATGGCAAGCGTTGAGGCCACCGTACTCGCCGGCCGGGCACGTATTGAGTTTTGTAGGCTATTCGTAAACCAGCAGGCCTATCGACCATAAACGCTTGTCTGTTATATTCGTTGTCGTCATCCTGTTCCAGTTGTTCCGAAGATTACGACCACCTGCAGGGTGAATACTGTGGTCATGGTTCGGGCTGGAGAGCCTTCATGGCGGTTGAAGCCGACCCAGAGGTTGTAAACGAGTCAGGGTTCCGGTTGCTGCCACGCGCGTCCGGGCTCGCGGTCCGTCATCGGCAATACGATCAGGAAACGAAGACAGAGTTGGCTCCCCGGCAAGGCCTTCCGCCCTCAAGGTGTGCAGTGGCCGCCCAACTGCCGATCGTCGTCGATGCGGCACTCGAAGCTTGTATCCCAGCCGCAGCCCTCTCCCGAGCACTGCTCGGATGTGTCCTGATGCCGCTTCGCTCGGGAGCTGTGTGATGATGGTCACTTTCGGTTATGTCGGATGACCTTTTTTGCGCTCGAACAGAGGGTCGCCACGAACCTCCTTTGAAATAGAAGGTCAAGGAGGCCCATCCTCTGCAGCCGTCTTCAACATCGGCGTCTATTCCGGTGCAGCTTGAGAACACCGCGGATCGAGCCTTCCGGACAGAGCAGCGCGTTTGCGCTTGATATGCCTTCCAAGCATGACGACGAGAGGTTGGCGAAATCCGAGCGGAATTTGTTCACTTTGTTCGCCAGAGACGTCAACGTGCGTGGAAATGAATGCTTACGGATGACCATCGAAATGTCCCCTAATTGTCGGTTGTCGAGCGAGCCGCGCCCGAAGACGACGCCATCGCCAACGACCGCCTTAAAGGATCGCGCTTCCACTCCTCCTGCGTGAACCCTTCCATCACGGTGTTGCCAGCGTGCACGAACTCGCGGACGCAGTATCGCTGATCTTGGGAATGCTTCCGTCGATTCAATGCGGCCTGGTACGCGCCCCTGCCCGGGGAATGATGGGCAGCACAATCTTCGAGGCGTGCACGGGTGTGTGGTACACGGTCTGCTTGGCGGTGACGGCCTGGTTCATCGACGTGAACAGACCCCACACGTTCAGATGCGCGTTTGGGAAGTTGCTGCCCGCAACGAACATGCGCAGCTGTTGCCCCGGCCTGATCACGTAACTCGCATAGCCGAGGCCGGTGGTTAGCTCCGTCGGCTCGCCGGGCATCAGCGGCTGGGGCGGCTGCAGATCCTCCGTGTTGCGGTAGCGCGCGCAGCACGCCAGGCTCCCGCGTCAGCGGCCATATGTAGACCGACGGTTCCACAACGAGTACGCGCGCAGAGACGTCCGTGTCGGGCGCGGTGGAGGAGATCCAGAGCTTCGCAAGGATTTGCCCGGTGATCTCCGTCTCTCGGTCGAACGGCGCTGTCGTATATGTCAGGACGTCGTCGCGCGAGATCACAGACTCACAGTCGACGACGACTCCTTCGCCGGAGGCGTCAAGGTGCGGAGTCCTGAGCGGGCGCCGCGGGTCGTAGACGAACGTCGCCGGCCCATGGCCGGCAGCGGGCCGCATCGCCCCCTTCATCGGCGTGTCTGTTCGACCTTCAGTTATTTGGGAGACTTCGGGTGTGCTTCCACGCCGATGATGGGCGGCTGTCGCTTGTCCCAGCGGACTTCCTTCTCTAGGGAATGGGCGAGCTGGAGGAGCGTCGCTTCGTCGCCATAACGGCCTACCAATTGAACACCTAGAGGAAGTCCATCGAGTGACTGATGCATCGGCAAAGAGATAGCCGGGAGTCCGCTCACGTTGATTGGGAACAGAAATGTAGTGAGAGTGCTCGCGGTTTCGGAGTTAAAAATCGAACCATATTCTCCTATGCGGAAAATTGGGCGCGGAAAGACCGGGCACAGAAAGGCGTCGAACGAAGCGAGGCTTGCGGCGATTTCACGAGCGCTGTGGCGGAGGGTATCGATGTCCATCGCATGGGTAATGGCATCGACGGTGGTGCCTTCCTCGATGCGGGCTCTGATCACGGGTTCGACATCGTCAGCGGTCAGCGTCGCACCGAATTCCGCTTCCGCCATCATGAACTGACGTGCTAGCAACACGGCCGCAACACGAATGTAGGCTTGCCGACAGGCTTGGAGGTCGAAGGTTAGATCGTACGGTTCGAGATCGTGGCCCATGCTCTCAAGCAGACGGGCCGTATCTGCAATGGATGTGAAAACCTCACCATCCAGCTTATGCCCAAATGGCAACGATGTGGTAACCCCGATACGCAAGCGACCGGGGTCGCGGGACGATAGTTGAAGAAACGATCCCCCGGGGATCGGAGGCGTATACGGCTCGCCAACGAGCGAGCCGCTGATAGCATCGAGGTACGCAGCGGTGTCGCGAACGGTTCGCGAGATGCACCCCGAAACCTCCATACCGTAGAATCGATCCGCCGCCGGATACACAGGGATGCGTCCTCGGGAAGGCTTGAGGCCGACGGTTCCGCAAGCACCAGCAGGCATTCGGATCGAGCCCCCACCATCGCTCGCGCCTGCGATCGGCACGATCCTCGCCGCGACGGCGGCGGCCGCACCGCCACTCGAACCGCCAACCGAAAATGCCTGATTCCACGGATTACAAGTGGGACCGTGTAGCTTGGGTTCCGTCGTTAGTGCCGAACCGACTTCCGGAGCGTTTGTGATTCCGAAGGGGATCAATCCCTCCCTGCGCAATCGTCGAACCTCTTCGGCGTCGTCCGTACACGGTTGCGTGTATCGGTCGTAGAACCTTGAGCCGTTGGTAATCCGAAACCCAGCCACGCTCGTCGACACGTCTTTCGCAAGGTAAGGCACACCGGCAAATATCCCGGTGCAATCGGACTGTGCGGCGAGTTTGCGCGCTACGGTGTAGTCGGTGCTGACCACCGCATTGAGTACGGGATTGAGTTCTTCAGCCGCCGCTATCGCGGCCTCCATAAGCTCCGAGGGTTTAATCTCTCTGCTCTTTATCAGATCCGAAAGCGCGAGCGCATCGCTGTCTCGGTAGAGAAATCGGATGTCTTCGGATAAACCACTCATCTGTCAACCTCACATAAGATACTTCGCACCAATAAGATTCCGCGAGAACGACTGCGCCGCGATCGGCTCCTTAACCGACCGCGCCGATCAAGCGGTCGACCCTCAACAATGCGACAGCGGAGGCATATCTCAGCCTTTGCGCGCAGCCGCAGATGACATCTGCGGAAATGCTCCAGGGCCTCGTCCGCCACCGGAGGACCGTTGGCTCCCGACTTCCAGCCATCGCCACCAGGAGTTCCACGCGCTCCTGCGGCGCCGACTCGAAAGGGCGGCGATGCACGCTTCCGTCTCGACGTAAACTAAAATCGCCTTCGCGGCACGCCACCGGTACGCCCCGCCGGGTCGAAGTCGCCCGCTCCTTCAACGAAGCTCAATGCGCCTGGGCTGGCGGAAAATTGCGCACGGCTGCGATCGGCAATTGCCAGATGGAGATTCTGTCATCTACTTTTCCAATCCCCTTTCGCGACCCTAGTCCATCGATCTTGATCGCAGCGAGATCCACGAACTTACAAATCAAAAAAGCACTTAGCTAAAGTTGGTGAATGTCGAAGAGCTTGAATAGATCGCCCGCGTTATGCGCGTCGGCGCTTCGTTATGAAACAACCGGAGCTAAGCTTCCTCGCCAGGACTGTCCGCGCTGTTTTGGCGTATTTCAAATTGGCGCTTAAAGCGCGGTACAGAAGTTGGAGATGTGGCGCTAACCGACCTCGAACCGTTGAGGAGGAGATCACCCCTCCTCTGCAGAAGAATTGTCCGCTACATTCTCGCTCGGTGATGCATTCGGTGTAACTGGGTGGCCATTTGTTTGTGCAACTCATCCGGCAGGCCCTGAGCGGATACGCCGAGTGCAGTAGCAAGCTCCGACGGAGAGGGCGGGTTCTTCAGCTTGGCGTCAACGATGATCTTGACGTGTTCGACGCGGCTCAAGATCGCGCCGTTGGAGCAGACGATTTGGGACGACGGCGAAGGTGTGGCAACGGCGCTGTTGGATCATCCTATAATCGGCCCTTTCGACATCTGCCGGCGCGAACTCTCACCGTTGCTCCAGCGCAAGCCCACCGATGGCACAAGCGCTGTGCCCAGAATGCTCTGCGGCGGGCTCTAATAACAAAAATCGGCGCGCTCATAACGAACTGAAAATGCCAAGAAACCCGAAAAGCTTACACTGAAGATGTCTCCAGGCGACATCGACCATCTGCACCCCTTGGTGCGGGGCATGGTTCCTCGGAGACAGCAATGGGCCTAAACGACGCATCGCAGTCATGCCGTAATGCCCGCAAAAGAGAAATGGGAGAAAGCCTCATGAGAAACATCTTCAAGAGAGGGATCTGGGCCATCGCGCTTGTCGCGAGTGTCATTTTCACGGTAACGGCACAGGCGCAGCAAGAACTTGTTATCGTCACTACCGGCGGCGCCTTTGAGAAGGCACTGAAGGACAATTTCTTCGACCCGTTCGAGAAGCTGAGCGGCGTGAAAGTCCACTTAGTCAGCGCCACGGCAACGGAAGCTTGGACTAGGGTGAAAGCGATGAGCAGCTCAAAGTCGGTGGAATGGGATGTCATCTCCCCCAACGATGTTGATCTCAACAAAGCTTTCGCCGGCTATCTTTATAATTTCGGCGAGAACTGCGAACAAGTGCCGAATGTCGCCAAGGATGGCATTGACGGGACATGCATGGCGGATGGGCTGGGCATTCTTCGAACCGTAGGCGCTGGAACACTCGTCTATGACACTCAGGCTTTCCCCAACGGCGGACCGAAATCCTGGCAGGATTTCTGGGACGTGGAACGCTTCCCCGGCCCGCGCACATTGCCGGCTGATGGCCCAGAATGGGTTCTGGCCATTGCTTTATTGGCGGATGGAGTTCCCGCGGATAAGCTCTTTCCCCTCGACCTTGATCGCGCCTTCAGTAAGCTCGATCAGATCAAACCTCATATCACAGTCTGGTGGCATTCGAATGACCAGAGCCAGCAGGCCTTTCGCTCCGGCGAGGTCGTTATGGGCATGCTCGCTTCCGGCCGCGCCTTGGCGTTGCGCAAAGAAGGGCTCAAGCTTGAACTCGTGCTCAATGGTGCCGTTCGCGATGTCGCACCCTGGGCGATGCTGAAGGATGCTCCGCATAAGGACGCAGCGCTAGCCTTTCTTAATTTCTTCATGACACGGCCCGAGGCGCATCTCGCATTCGTCAAGGCCATCAATTATCAAACCTCAAATAAGAACGCGACCTTATTGATACCCGAAGCCGAACGCCACAACATGCCGACCGCGTCGGAGAATTGGTCGCGCACGTTTTCCATCGATCGCGATTGGTACGAACAGAATCGCGAAATGCTGTACGACCGCTGGAACGCTTGGATGATGAAATAGGCGACACCACAGAGCGTAAAGGGCCGCCGCGCCGGCCGGCGGCCCCAGGGCAAGCAGACCAAACACCGACTTCCCAATCCCTATGCGTCTATCTCGGGCGCGATCCGCTTCGGAAACTGCCGGAATGAAGCACAATCGAGATCGACCATCGCCCGCCCTACAGCAACCCAGTTCCCGCACCGGGGAGGTCTCCAGCCGGAAGACCGTCGATTGAGATGCCGGATCCGGCCCGAAGGCAGTGCGTCCTAGGCCATCTTGAAGACTGGATCGGATCGCAGCCGGTTGGCGTCGTTGCCACCCTGTAGCCGAAGGCGATCATCTTCATGCGAAAGCCGGTCGTGTCCGCAATGCTGTGGACGATCTTGTCTGGGCAGCGCGGATCATCGATGCACCGCGCCAGACGCTCAGCCGCACGCAGCCGCTTTTCCACCTCGGCCACTCGATACTTTGCGCTACGCGGTCGTTGAGCTGCCGCCCTGGTCCAGAATGTCCCACGGCACGGGAATGCGGACCCGCCGCGTGGCGATGCAAAGCTCCATCAGGTTGATGTCGTTGCAGCCGACTTTCCAATTGGTCCGGTGGAGGCAAAGCCGATAGGGCGGCGCCAGTCCAAGCAGCGCCACCATCGCCCCGGCCATGCCCGTCGGATTGAACATGATGGAAGAACCACTGCAGGCGCCGGCATCAGTTTGGCCGGCCCGCAGAAGGCTGCGGCAAGATAGCATAGGTTCACCGTACGCGAGCGGATCATGCCCAAGGTCAGCATTACCAGTGTCTGCCGGCGGTCGCTGCACAGACTAACACAGCGCGAACATCGCCACGAAAGCGTCGGGAAGAATTGGCATCGAAGGATGCTTCTTTGGCGAGATGAATCCTTTATTCCAACTGGCCGCAAAACGTTGGGGGCAGACCTTCTCCACGCGGCCCTTGCAAGGCGAACGACCGTACCGTTTTCCGCGCAGGACGGCTATCTGCCCGCCAAATGGTTCCCCTGCAAAGAAAATCTTCCCGTGAACCCTCCAATTATGTATCGCCTCCGAAAATGCGACCAGAATCCCGGCGGCGCTCACTCGAGACTTCTTCATAACGAAGCGCCGATACGCATAACGCGGACGACATTTTCAGCTTCTTCGTGTCCATCTATCCTTCAGCTAAATGCTCTCGGAGATGAAGTCGTGAATCTCGTCAAACATAGCCTTCCAGAAGCGAGGCTATTGACCGGCGGATCTTGGGAATGGACATGGCTCAATCTGGAAGGACAGTGCTGTGCGACAGTCGACTCCCAAATTTGGAGATCCGCTCCAACGGCTGCGGCTCGAATTCTCCGGGTAGGTGCCCGCGAAGAGAAGAGATGACATATATAACCTTGGGTTTACCATCATGATACAGCTTCCAAAGGATTTTCCTAATTTCGGGCTGACGCGTCAGCAGCAGCTGCTGGCCATAAACAGCCACTATTACGAGCGACCCGGCATGGACGGTGTGCGTGGCGAGATCTGGTGCTACAGCGACCGCTTTTCGTATCGGCCCGGCGAAAAGGTACGCCTGCAAGTGAGTTCGACGGCGCCCGTCTTTGCGATCGAGATCGTGCGCGATGGCGCAATCGAGGCGACGGTGTTCCAACGCAGCGGCATCGCTGCGCGCTGGCAGGACACGCCGGAGCACTGCTCGGTAGAGGGCTGCGGTTGGGATACAACCTTTGAATTCCCCATCGGCGACGATTGGGCGTCGGGGGGCTATCGCATCACGTTGACCGCGAAAGGCCGGGACGAGAGGCCGATCCGCTGCCATCATTTTCTGATCGTATTGCCGAATAGGGGCCGCAAACCCGGACGCATCCTGCAGGTGGCGGCGACCGGAACCTGGCTCGCCTACAACACCTGGGGCGGCTCCAGCCACTACGAAGGTATCATCGGGCCGAACCGAGACCAGTCTGCGCGGCTCGTGTCGACGCAGCGGCCTTGGGGCCGGGGCTTCATCGTGCTGCCGCCCGAAGCGCCACGCGCGACGATCGAGGTGGCGATGCCGCCCATGACCTCGCCGCGTGCTCCACACCTGGAATGGGCCTACGCCACCGGTCATTCGAAGAAATACGCCTCGGCCGGCTGGGCGACCTATGATGGCCATTTCTTCCGCTTCGCCGAGCGCGCCGGCTACGGCATCGATCTCGCCAGCCAGCACGAGTTGCACTTCTCGCCGGAGATCCTGCTCGACTATGATTGCGTCGTGTTCACCGGCCATGATGAGTACTGGACCTGGGAAATGCGTGATGCGGTGGACGCCTATGTCGACCAGGGCGGCCATGTAGCGCGGTTCGCCGGCAACTTCGCCAGTCAGGTCAGGCTTGAGGACGAGGGCCGCTACCAGGTCAGTTACTGGGGGTGCCCCGAGGACGACCCGGTTCTCAGAAGTGACGATGTGCGTCGCGCCGCCCTTGAATGGGAAACGCCGGAAGTTGCCCGCCCCGGCAGCCAGACCTTTGGCCTCAACGCGAGCGACGGCGTCTATGCCGGCTGGCGCGGCTTTGCACCTCGCGGGGTGCGCGGCTTTCCGATCTATCGTCCGGAGCACTGGGCCTTCGCCAAGACCGGGCTTTTTTATGGCGACGTGCTCGGCGACGAAAGCCATATCTTTGGCTACGAGGTGGATGGGCTGGATTACGAGCTCCGCAACGGCCTGCCCTACCCTTCGCCGACGAGTGGCGCACCGGATGGGCTCGAAATCCTGGCTGTCGGCATGGCGACAAAATTGGAGGAGAATGCCGATCTCGCGTCCGGAGATTACGTCTGGTACGGGGACGCGAGCATGCCCAATAAGTATGGGAACGGCATGATCGTCAACTTCAAGCGCGGCAAGGGCGAGGTATTCCATGCCGGGGTTAGCGAATGGGTGGCAGGCCTACTGAGGCGCGATCCCATGGTTGAAATCGTAACCCGCAATGTGCTCAACCGGTATCTCGGGCCGGTGTGATTGCGTATTCCGGTGAAGCCGGACACCCATGGTTGCGCAATAAGGCAGCATAGACGGGCGATCTGGCCGCAAGCCCAAGGCGGGGCGCATCCCGCAGGTGACGGCGACCGGAACCTTTCTATGTTGATGTCCCACCCTTCGCGCTTCAGCATCAAAGTCACCAGCGCCTTGGCCATCCCCATCGGGTTGAACTTGATGGAAGAACCACTGCAGGCGCCGTCAAGTGGGCGTCAGTTTGGCCAGCGAAGGCTGCGGCAAGATAGCATGGGTCCATCGTATGCGCCATGATCATGCCCAAGATCAGCATCACCAGTGTCTGCCGGCGGGCGACGCTCAGACTAATACAGCGCGCCAACGTCGCCGCGAGAGCGTCGGGAAGAAGTGGCATCGAAGGACTTCTTTTGGCGAGATGAATCGTTGAGTCCAACTGATTCCCGGCCGCCAAACGTTGGAGGCAGACCTTCTCCACGCGGTCCTTTCAAGCAAACTCAAAAGGCGAACGACCGTCGCAGGCTATCTGCTTGCCAAATGGTCCCCTGCAAAGAAGATCTTCCTCTTGATACCTCCAACTAATCGCCTCCGGAAAGTGCGACGAGAATCCCGGCCGCGCTCGCTCGAGACTTCTCCATAACGAAGCTCTCAAGCGAAGGGAAAATTTACCCCTTTGGCGAAACGAAAGTCTGACCCCCTTCATTGATTTCGCGTTTCGTTTGTTTCGAGCGGCGCTTCTCGCGAAGGCGGTAGCTATCACCACGGATGGTAATCACCGTGGAATGGTGGGGTAAGCGATCCAGGATCGCCGTCGCCACCACGGGATCGCCAAATCCGCTTTCCCGTTCACCGACAGAACGGTTTGATGTGATCAGGATCGATCCTTTTTCGTAGCGTCGGGGCACCAGTTGGAAGAACAGGTGCGCGGCGTTCGCCTCGAAGGGGAGATAACCGAGCTCGTCGATGATCAGCAATTTCGGCCGGGCGAGCATCGTCAACTGTTTGTCGAGTGAGCCGTCGCTGTGGGCTTTGGCTAACATCGCAACGAGGGTGGCCGCGGTAACGAGGGATAAGAACGGGCTCCCGATGGAGATCTCGGCTGTGCGCCGCGGCTACCAACAATGCGCTTCGTTCCGATCAAGGAGGAGATGCAGCAGGAAGTTCTGGTAATTCACCGGGTTCGTGAGATGCTCATTCGCGAGCGCACCCAATTGATCAACGGAATCCGAGGACATCTGGCGGAGTTCGGCATCATCGGCCCCAATCGGTCACATAAAATCGGTCTCTTGACCAAGCTGATAGAAGACCCCGACTGCGATGAGCTTCCGGCAGTCGCTCGGCATGCGTTGCAATACCTCGTCAACCAGCTTCGCGAAGGCAGTGCTAAACTTTTCAAGATCGATCGCGACTTGATTGCCGTCGCGAGGAACAGCAATGTCTGCCGGCGCTTGATGAGCATTCCCGGCGTCGGTGTCATCACCGCCACCGCATTGGTTTCCTCGATGAGAGAGCCCACGGACTTCAAATCGGGCCGTCATTTCGCGGCCTGCTTGGGATTAGTTCCGCGACAACATTCGACTGGCGGCAAGGAGAGCCTTGGTGGGATTAGCAAGCGCGGGAATGGTTATCTGCGAAGATTGCTCATCCACGGCAGTCGCTCAATCATGCGTTGGAGAGGTCGTTCCTGGACCTGGCTAGCAAAGCTGAGAGACAGAAGACCTGCCAACGTTGCAGCGGTCGCGACCGCTAACAAGACAGCACGTGTCGTTTGGGTTTTGCTCCGCTTTGGCGGGACCTACAACCACCCAACCCGGCCAGTGGCAATAAGTATGGCATGATTCTCGAGTTCGGCCACCGCTGGTCGAAGCGGTTGCGAGGATAGAAGGCGAATGATGGCAAAGCCGGGTTAACCGGAATCAGCAGAGCCCGTTGGGCGCATCGAACTTCGAGTTCGCGTCGCGTGGTTGGGCGCTGATTTGCGGATCTACCATCAAGGCCGGTATCACAGGGTGTGATACGCTGAGAGGCCGAATAGATGACTGCAGCCGCGGCGCTCGCCAAATTTCGCTAATTTACTCCTTGCAAAACCGGGGGCGTCCATAGATGCGCCCAGCACAGCGCCTGCGTCAACGGAACGGGATCACGATCCACCTTGAAAAGCGGGTTGTAGCCGCCATAGGCGTCCGCCTGCAGAATGCCGGTGATGCTCCTGCCGCCGGTCGCACGAGGCATAATAGAGCGCCGCCGGCGGCGATGTTCCGCCGAACGGCCGGTCATCCCTGATATAGGTCCAGATGCGACCAGTATCGGTCTTGCCGCGGGCGAGGATCGGCACGGTGGTGTCGTCGCCATGCAGACGCTCGGCGGCCAGCACATGCGCCTCGCGCGGCGTCACATGGAAGGGTGCCGGCGGCTGGCTGATCTTCTCGCATTCGCGGCAGGAGAACTCCTCGCGCACGGTCTGGATCACCTTCCACTGGCGCGGAATCACCTCCAGCGTCTCGGTGATGTCCTCGCCCGGCTTGGAAAGCTTGGCCGAACCGCAGCACGGGCAGTTTGGTGGAGCGGCGATGACGACGCGCTCGCGCGGCAGATGCTCGGGGAAAGGTTTGCGCGACGGACGCTTGCGCTCGAACGCCCTGACCGTGGATGAGCGTGCCGTCATCTCCGCCGCCAGTTCGTCTTCGCTGGCGTCGGCCTCCAGCTCCTCGAGCTGCAACTCCATCTGTTCGAGAAGCCTGGCCTTGCGCTCCGCGCGGCTGCCGTGGATGTCGCGCTTCAGCTTCTCGATCTCCAGCCGGAGCCGGGCAATCAGAGCATCCGAATGCGAGTTCACGGACTGGGCTCGAGCGGCAACGGCTTCCGCTTCACGGGGAGCCGCGCGCTCGGCGAGGATCATCGCATGCGCACTGGCGAGGTCGTCGGGAAGCTGATCGGCCGCATCGGTCATGGCGGGATGGACTCATATTCGCTCCCGCCGTGCCAGCGGTTTTGCTCATCCTGCCGACGTCGGACGCCAGGTTTTTTGCGGCATTCGCCAGTCGATGCCTTCAAGCAGATAGCCAAGCTGCGCCGGCGTGATCACCACCGTGCCGTCGGCCGGCGACGGCCAGATGAACCGGCCGCGCTCCAGCTTCTTCGTCAACAGGCAGGCACCCTGGCCATCGTGCCAGATCACCTTGATCAGGCCGCTACAGCGGGTTTCATAATGCATCCCTTTGTCAGATTCCGGGGAGTCGGATGACCTTATCGTATTGACAATCCTCGTAAAACTTCGGCCTCCGATCGATCACGCGCTGGACACCTATCCGCACGGTCTCGGAGGTGAGTGCTTCAACAGGCACCATCCAAGAGGAGCCCGGCAAGATTTGTGTTGCCGGCAATATACCCTTGAGCGCAAGGCTCTTCGCCGATCCGACACAGATGCCGAGCTGCTCGGCGGCCTTCATCAGGCTGATCATCTGGTCGGCGGCTTTGGTGGGATCATGTTCTGGTATTCCCAAGCGCTCGCGCATGTTGCGGACGCACACGGTCGTCCAGCCCTCGCCATCGCCGGTCTTGCAGTGCATTCGATTGAGCGTTACCGCCAGCTCACGACCTGGCCAATGTCCGCCAAGCTTTCGCAGCGCCTCGACGGCGGATGGGGCTATGTCGCTCGGATATCTGCCGGTCTTGACGCGTGCAACGCGCACCTCGGTGTGGCGACCGCCGGTCCAGTGGATCAGCAGCACGGCCTCGTTGGTCGCATCGTCGAGGTCACAAACGATCTCCTGAACCAGAATATGGATGAGCCGCTGCTTTGTACGCGTATCGGTCGACGGCGCGTTCCAAGCCGCCGGCAAATCATAGGCAAGCTGAAGGAGCCGACCGCGATCGATTGCTGGACGTGCGGCCGAAAGTGCAGATAGCTCATCGATTTTCCCTTCAAGCGCGCTTACGCGTTCGAGCGCATCATTCCACCGCTCCTCCAACTCGCGAGCGACATGCCGCTTGGCCGGATCCACAAGCTACCGCGCGCCTTCAAGTTCTCGCTCAACGGCGGTGATGATATCACTCCTGGACCGCTCGACCTGATCCGAGGCGAAGATCGCCGCCTCGACAGCGCGGTCCGAGACCGCTTCCAGAATCTGGGCGGCGATTGCGCGATCGATTCTGACGCCGCCAATACCGATGCACAGGCCGACACCGACGTGCGCGTCGTCGCCGCGGCACTGATAGCGGTGGGCGTTGCCCTTCGCACTGCCGTAGAAGACACGCATCATTCTGCCGCAGCGTCCGCAGCGCGCCGATTTGCGCGCGCAGTTCTTCTTCATGTGCGCGTTCTCAAGCAGAAGCTTTTGATTCTCTTCATATTCCTGCCAACTGATATAGCCGCGATGATTGTCGCGCAGCAGCACGTTCCATTCATCCCTGGGCTTGCGCAGCCCGTTGGCCTTGCGAGCGCGGCCACCGACAATCAGCGTCCGCTGTGCGCGTCTGCCAAAGGCGTAGGCTCCGGCATAGAGCGGGTTGTGGAGGATCTGCATGACGCTATGATAGGCGGGCGCCTTCCAGATCAGCTTGCAGATCTCGACGTTGCGCAAGACGACAGGCATCTTGATACCGGCCGACCGTAGCCACAGGAAGACCTGTCGGGCGCTCCCCAGCTCGCGGAATTTGGCGAAGACAAGCCGGATCGTCTCAGCCACATGCTCGTCCGGATCGATCTCGATCTTGCCCGCCTCGCTCCAGCAGAAGCCCGGAGGCAGCATAAAACGGAACTCCCCGCGCCCGGCCTTGGAGTCGCGGGCGGCAATGCCGCGCTGCCGAGGAGCGCGTATATCAGCGTGAACAGCCGGCGGGCGGTGTCGTTGTCGATGTTCACTTTCGCCGACAACCGGCTTTTCAGCAGTTCGGCAGCCTCGTTGTGGATGCCGCGCCGGCCCATGTCGATTGCTTCCAGCCGCTCAGGACCAGGGTGGCGGACGGCGTCATAGTAACTCTCGCAGATGCGGGTGTAGTCCTGTAGCAGCCGGCGGAAGGGGGTGAGCGACAGGTAGTGACTGACGACGTGCTCGCCCGCATCGTCGGCAATATGCAGCACCATGCGCCCATCTACGGCTTCGATCTTGAGGCGATAAGGCCCGCCGTCGTGACCGACCGGCATGAATGTGTTGCAATCTAGCAGGTCGATGATCGCGAGCGCCTGCTCTCGCTCAATGGTCGCGTCCCGGCCACCGAACGACCGATCGAGCGATACGTCGTAGAGACGGTACTCGGCCGAGGTCATGACCCTGCCCTCCCCTCACAGGGCTTCCACGCACATGGCGACACCCATGCCGCCGCCGATGCAGAGCGTCGCCAGTCCCTTCCTGGCGCCGCGGCGCTTCATTTCGAAGAGCAGTGTGTTGAGCACGCGGGCGCCGGAAGCACCGATCGGATGGCCGATGGCGATCGCGCCACCGTTGACGTTGACGATCGACGGATCCCAGCCGAGGTCCTTGTTGACCGCGCAGGCCTGGGCGGCGAAGGCCTCGTTGGCTTCGACCAGGTCGACATCGCCGATCGCCCAGCCGGCTTTCGCCAGCGCCTTGCGCGAAGCCGAGATCGGGCCGGTGCCCATGACCTGCGGATCGACGCCGGCCGTTGCCCAGGAAACGATGCGGGCAAGCGGCTGGATGCCACGCCTGGAGGCCTGCGCCTCCGTCATCAGCAGGGTGGCGGCGGCGCCATCATTGAGGCCGGAGGCGTTGCCGGCGGTGACCGTACCCTCCTTGTCAAAAGCCGGGCGCAGCTTGGTCATCTGGTCGAGCGTTGCGCCATGGCGGATATATTCGTCCTGGTCGACGGTGACGTCGCCCTTGCGGGTCTTGACGACGAAGGGAATGATTTCCTCGGCGAAACGCCCAGCTTTCTGTGCAGCCTCGGCCTTGTTCTGCGAGGCGAGCGCGAAGGCGTCCTGCTCTTCGCGGCTGAGCTGCCACTGGCGGGCGACGTTCTCGGCGGTGATGCCCATATGGTAGCCGTGGAAGGCGTCGGTCAGGCCATCCTTGATCATCGTGTCAATCATCTTGTAGTCGCCCATCTTCACCCCGCCGCGAAGATGCGCGCAATGCGGCGCCATCGACATCGACTCCATGCCGCCGGCAACGATGATGTCCGCATCGCCGGTGGCGATCTGCTGCATGCCGAGGGCGACCGCCCGGAGGCCGGAGCCGCAGAGCTGGTTCATGCCCCAGGCGGTTCTTTCCTGTGGGATCCCGGCCTTCATTGCCGCCTGGCGGGCCGGGTTCTGGCCTTCGCCGGCCTGCAGGACCTGGCCGAGGATCACCTCGTCCACCTCGCCGGCTTCGACGCCGACGCGCTCGAGCACGCCCTTGATGACGGCGGCGCCCAACTCGTGCGCGGGCGTGTTGCCGAACGCGCCGTTGAAGGTTCCGACCGCGGTACGTGCGGCGCTGGCGATGACGATCGATGGGGTGCTCATAGTGATCTCCTCTCTTGTTCCTGCGAAGCCGACAGCGTGCCGGGTCCAGCGTCTCGGCAATAAGCCGAAGCCCTAGTTGACGATGGTCGCCTCGGTGGCGCTGCGGATCTCGCCGTCGCTGACACCTTCGGCCAGCTCGACCAGCTTCAGCCCGCCCTCGACGACGTCGAGGACACCGAGATTGGTGATGATCCGATCGACGACGCTCTTACCCGTGAGCGGCAGGGTGCAGGCCTTCAGCACCTTGGACTCGCCTGCCTTGTTGGTGTGGTCCATGACGACCACCACCCGCTTGACGCCGGCAACGAGATCCATCGCGCCACCCATGCCCTTGACGAGCTTGCCGGGGATCATCCAGTTGGCGAGATCGCCGTTTTCGGCAACTTCCATGGCACCGAGGATCGCCATGGCGATCTTGCCGCCGCGGATCATCGCAAAGCTCTGTGCCGAGTCGAAGAAGGCCGAATGCGGCAGCGCCGTCACCGTCTGCTTGCCGGCATTGATCAGATCGGCGTCAATCTGGTCTTCGGTCGGAAACGGGCCGATGCCAAGCAGGCCGTTCTCCGATTGCAGCGTCACATGCACGTCGTCCGGAATATAATTGGCGACCAGCGTCGGTATGCCGATGCCGAGATTGACGTAGGTGCCGTCTTCGAGTTCGCGGGCAGCGCGCGCCGCCATCTGGTTTCTGTCCCAGGCCATGTGTCTCCCCCTGCCCTCAAGCCGCTGCGCGCACGGTGCGCTGCTCGATGCGTTTCTCGTGCTGACCCTGGATCAGACGATGCACGTAGATCCCCGGCACATGTATCTGGTCAGGATCGAGGCTGCCGATCGGCACGATCTCCTCGACCTCGGCGACGCAGATCTTGCCGCAGGTGGCCGCCGGCGGATTGAAGTTGCGGGCCGTCTTACGGAAGACGAGGTTGCCGGATGTATCCGCCTTCCAGGCCTTGACGATCGAAAGATCGGCGACGATCCCGGTTTCGAGCACATAGATCTCGCCGTTAAAGATCTTCTGCTCCTTGCCCTCGGCAACGACGGTGCCGGCCCCGGTCTTCGTGTAGAAGCCGGCAATGCCGGCGCCGCCTGCACGCATGCGCTCGGCAAGCGTCCCCTGTGGGTTGAACTCCAGTTCGAGCTCGCCGCTAAGGTACTGCCTCATGAACTCGGCGTTCTCGCCGACATAAGACGAGATCATCTTCCTGATCTGCTTCGTCTTCAGCAGCACGCCAAGCCCGAAGTCGTCGACGCCGCAATTGTTCGATGCGATCGTCAGGTCTTTGGCGCCCGCCTCGCGGATGGCGTCGATCAACAGTTCCGGTATGCCGCAAAGGCCAAAACCGCCCGCGGCAATGAACATCCCGTCAGACAGCAAGCCTTCAAGCACCGAGCGGGGATTGGAAAAAATCTTGTTCACGTCACTACTCCTCCGTCTGGAGCTGTACGAGCCAACCGCCATCGCCGCAGAGGGCCAATTTAACCAGCTGCTCAGGCGACGATGTGTACGATGGTTCCCGCCTCAAAATGCTATCAAACTGCTGTCTCCATTACTCGTCTCGTTTTCGAGCCGAAATGTGAATTCGGCGCACATATCTTCGAAAGGACACATGGACTGACGATCGGCGACTTGATGAAAATACGCTGAGGTGCATCGGAGCTTTTTTTCGTGCTTTCGATGTCGAGTGGACGCGCTGCGAACGGATGAATGAGATGAATGTGCGCCTATTTCCTATTCAGACGCGACCAGACCGAGCAACCAACCCCACGGCGACACAAGGCCGCTTCTGACCAAATTCGGTCCGCGATCAATTGTCTGCACGATTGCGAAAAATCGAAAAATGCGCCGACAGCGATCTGCACCGGGTGGCAAAGTTGCAGGGAAGTTGCCTTAGATGCTGCGATTTGTAGATACTGCCTCCACGGGGGACGAACTGGCGGCCTTGATCGCAGGGCGGCTAACGCCGTGCAAGTGAGCTCGCAAGAACCGTGTACCCCATTCCACGAACTGGACAAGCAGCACGTAGACGAGCCCGGCGGCAATGAGTGGGGTGATGTTGTCGGAAAACGCAGTTCCGAAACGCTGCGCTTCGCCAAGGAGGTCCCGAACCGTGATGACGCTCGCGATTGCCGACGCCTTAATCGTGAAAATCGTCTCATTTGCGATTCCTCCTAGGCAATTTCGCAGAGAAAGGGGCAGGATTATGCGCCTAACAACCCTTGGACCCGACAATCCGAGCGCGTACCCCGCTTCGATTTCGCCAGGCTTGATCGCAAGAATGCCGCCGCGAACCACCTCCGCCAAGTAGGCGGCATTATTCAAGCTAAAGGCAAGCAGACACGTGACGAACGGCGAACTGAAGACATAAGTCCACAGCGGACCATTACGCAATATCGAAAGCTGCGGCACACCGTAGTACAGAAAATAAAGGAGGATCAGCAACGGCACTCCCCTGAACAGGAAGATGTAGAGGAACGCGAGCGCGCGAGCCATCGGTCCACCGAACTGCCGAAGCAGGGCCAGCCCGATTCCACCAACGAGCCCGATTGTCACCGATAGAACGGTTATGAGAATGGTAACTTGTAGCCCGCGGAGAATCGCCAGCCAAAGGTCAGTCGACAATAGGAGTTCAGTCATCATGATCTTACAAGGCTCCGGCCGAACCGTGAACGCTGCTCGAGATAAGATTGCAACAATCCAGCGATCGCAGTAATAACGAGGAAGCACACGGCAGCGATCGCATAAGGCGCAAACGGCTCCCTCGTTGTCCCAGCGACGATCTTGGCGCGCCTGGTAACCTCTTCGAGGCCGATTGCGGAAGCAAGCGCTGAGACTTTCAGGACAACGAGAAACAGATTTCCGAGCGCTGGTGTCGCATTCATGAACATCAGCGGAAGGGTCACGCGTCTTACGACTTGCCCCGGTTCGAGACCCAACGCTTCAGCCGCCTCGATCAATCCTTGGGGAATCGCCCTACGTGCATCCCCGAAGATTTCGGCGCAATAGGCTCCGAATTGAATACCGAGTGCAAACGCAACGGCAGCAAATGGTGACACATCCGGATAGGGGGTGCCAAAGCGTGCTGCCATGACACGCAACGCAACATCAGATCCGTAGTAGACGATGAAGATACAAAGAAGCTCCGGCAAGGCGCGAAAAAGCGTGATATATCCCCGTGCAAGAACTACGAGCACGCCTTTCTCACTGGTGTTGCTCAAAGCAACTACCGCGCCGATAAGCATAGCGCCCACAAAGATCGCGAGCGTTGTGCCAATTGTCACCGTCAGTCCTTCGATGATAAAGCCCAGATAGGGAAGAGTTGCGGTCATGGCAGATCTCCGAAGACCCGGTCAATTCGCCGGCATTTCAACCCCAAACCACTTCTTCGTGAGTTGAGCGTGGGTGCCGTTGGCGATTAGGGTTGCAAGCCCATCGTCGAACGACTTTGCGAGAGATTTATCGTCAAGACGTATGATAAGTCCCTTGCCGAGGCCGGCATATTTCGCGTCGAAAATTGGCTCTCCGGCAATCTTATACGCGTCGGACTTGACTTGAATATAGGCAGGCTGCAGCTGCGCCAACTCACCCAACACGGCATCCAAGCGCCCCGAGTCCAGGTCCAAGACTGCCGCGTCCATACTATCGTATGTATTCACTTGAACAACAGATGCCATGTTCTCGTTCAGATACTTTTCAAGAACGCTGCCGGCGACCGTGCCGACCGTCTTGCCGGTTAAGGTATTCGTGGTGCCGTCAACGGTCGAGGCTGTCAAAGCCATATAAACAAGCGGACTTTTGAGATACGGCCCCGGCATCGCATACTTTTTCTTTCGCTCTTCGGTGATAGCCATGCCGGCGGCAATCACGTCAATCTTGCCGGCTTCGAGTGCAGCAAAGATGCCATCGAACGGCACATTACGAAGGTCGCACTGCAGTTTTTCACTGGCGCAGATCGACTTGACGAGATCGACGTCAAAACCCTTCAGCTCCCCGTCGGTGCCGACGGATGCAAATGGTGGGTAAGACCCATCAAAACCTACGACGACTTTCTCCTGGGCCAAGGCGGGAAGTGCAGATGCCAAGGTTAGCGCAGCAGTGGCTAGAAGTACCGAGCGACGTGGAGTACTCATTGTTTTGTTCCCTCTTTCGTTGGTAGTTATTGCACCTGTTTGCGTTGGCGCATCACGCTCCCCTGTCATTCACAGCGGGACATCGTCGCGACGGAACCGACTGAGGAAGCTTTGAAGTTCCTCTGACCTCGTGCCGCGTAGAACTTCGTCCGGTGAGCCCTCCTCCCGGATTGCACCCTTACTCATGAAGATGACTTTGTTCGCGACATCCCGCGCGAACGCGATCTCATGAGTGACGACCAGCATGGTGCGGCCCTCTTGAGCCAGCGACTGCATAACGCTCAAAACCTCGCCCACAAGCTCAGGATC